>NZ_PNDH01000154.1:0-259 GCF_005887175.1 Pseudoalteromonas sp. S1612
GGCAGTAGCTTTGTGCCTGGTTCTGGGGGTGACACTGCAGTTGAGTTAATCAACATTCCTACCACAAAGATTGAGCGGACCGAGATTGCTCCAGGTGGTGCGGCAGCCGTTTACGGTGCTGATGCTGTAGCTGGTGTGGTAAATATCATTACAAAAAAATAAATGGTTGGGATTGAAATTGATGGATCTAAAGTACGTCAACAGCAAAGTGGCGGCGAGCAAAACAAGTTCTCAATTACAGGTGGTATGCAAGGCGATA
>NZ_PNDH01000155.1:0-264 GCF_005887175.1 Pseudoalteromonas sp. S1612
TGATCTAAGCTTTCATTAAGGTATTGTGCGATATAGCTGAGTGCTTGAAGTTATATATCAATGAATCTCAAGCCTTGTAGTATAAAATTTAGCGTTGCCATGGATCACCCTACTTGACTAAAAATATAACATTGGTAAATCATACATGCGCCGATGAGTACGCCACCTTCTACTCTGTTGATACGTCTTTGACCGCTAATGTTCAATGACAGAGCAATAAGTGCCAAGGTTGCAGCGAGCATAATTAAAACATCCCGGTTAGGT
>NZ_PNDH01000156.1:0-341 GCF_005887175.1 Pseudoalteromonas sp. S1612
TTTAATCGCTATAACCAACAAGATAAATAATGATTTGGCTGACCTTTTGTTGGTCGCAGTAATAACAGGCGTTATCAGGGATGTTACACGCAAGCGCAAATTTAAGCTGTTGTTGTTCGGCCAGAGGACTTAACAGCAGGCATAAGTTTTGTAGCCAAGCATTGAACTCTAAATCATCATAGTACAAGGCTTCGTCATGCTGATCTAAGCTTGCGTATTCCAGCACTTTATCTACTAGTAAGTTGAGTGACTCTGCTGAGTTGATAAAGGCTTCGCAATAAGCTTAATTGCGGCTGTCGCTAGTTTGGTTTACCACCAGTTGTCCGCTTCCTATAGTGCCG
>NZ_PNDH01000157.1:0-302 GCF_005887175.1 Pseudoalteromonas sp. S1612
CGGAACGGTTACGTGGGTCCCTCCACAAGGCGCTCAGAGCTCAACTCCCCCGGGGATCGCCATTAGCTTGTTAGATGACAAAACCAATCGAAACGCGAAGAGCGAAAAACTGCGGGGGACGAGGGTAAAATCCGGCAATCCAACGTATACCATGTAGTAAAACCAGGCCTTATTTTGATTGTAGATTCTCATTGCGATTTAGACCGTCTTGATTTTGATAATCACGATTTAAACCAAGCCCAAGTACTTGATAACGCTCGAGCTAAAACGGTATAACATTTTTTATGTGTAAGAGTCCGACT
>NZ_PNDH01000158.1:0-570 GCF_005887175.1 Pseudoalteromonas sp. S1612
AAGTGGAAGAGAAGCCGCCGCATGCTTTGGTCTAACACCAGTACAACATAGCAGTGGTGGTAAACAAAAAATAGGCTCGATATCTAAAGTGATAGGAAATAAGAAGCTGCGAAGTGCTTTGTTTAAAGGTGCATTAGCTGTTGTTTCCCAACTAGAAAAAAGAGAAAGTCGCAGTGAAAAAGATGTATGGTTGAAAGCATTAACCGCGCGTCGAGGAAAGAAAGTAGCAGCCATTGCTTTAGCGAATAAAACGATAAGAACGGCTTTTGCAATGCAAAAGCATGATAAAGAATACCAGACACAATTACTTGCGGCTTAAAATTTGTCAATAAGAGCGCTTAAAATAGGAAAGACCAACCTTCAATAGACAGTTAGGTCCTGAAGTTTCATAAACTGCTCAACAGAAAAGTCATGAAGGTGCGAATACATAAGAGGCCAGAGGTAGCCCCTCAATTTCAGCCCGAATATAAGCAAGCATCTAAATTTATTTTAACTTTTTCTTTTTGACATTTACGGAGAGTCCATATAATACCCTAATATAAAGCCACGTTTTTATTTTAAATAAAAAAA
>NZ_PNDH01000159.1:0-369 GCF_005887175.1 Pseudoalteromonas sp. S1612
ACGAATGAGCGCAAATATGAAAAAACAAAAACCCACGATAGCGAATCAAATCAATAAAGAAATATCTAGCCCAACATTACGTTGGGTCTTTCAGTGTTTTGAGGGAATTAATCTACTCCAGCAAGGCGACAAAATTAGCTTGGATGGTTTTGATGAGTTCAGGGAAAAAATAATAAGGCTCATTGGTGGACATGCATTGCATTTATATAAAATCCAAAAAGTTGCCTAGGGGTCTGATCAATGCCTGTTAAAATGTCATAAAAGTGCTGTTATTTTAATCTCAGGCGATAAAAAACCAGCTTAAAAGCTGGTTTAGTACTTAATTTGAACTTTGGTTAAGCAGTTAAAGCGTGTTCGTTTTTTGGGCTT
>NZ_PNDH01000160.1:0-383 GCF_005887175.1 Pseudoalteromonas sp. S1612
GGGAGCAGGGGATGAGGTTGCTGGGTAAGTTGTTGCTTGCAACGGTCGCTTATGGGGAAAACAGTCCGCCACACGAAAAAGCAGTTGAGTTTAACGCCAAGGCGGTGTCTAGCGCATTAAACCACCAGTTAGCAGGGGGTTTGACAGGTAAACAAGTGGTTAAAATAATCTAGTTTTTCTCACATTCCCATATTTAAAAATCTCAGAATAATTTTAGGCTGGGATTTTTTGATTCTACTTTATTACAAAATCAGTATTTGAGGATCCAACAACCAGAATTATTAAATTTTTAACAAAAAAAATAATAACTCAGCGTACCGGTGTAAGCCTTTTTATTTCAACAGTTTACGTTCAGGTAAAGAAAATAAATTGCAAAAACTGTT
>NZ_PNDH01000161.1:0-282 GCF_005887175.1 Pseudoalteromonas sp. S1612
TTAGCTGTAATTGGCACCCGCGCAGAACGTACACGACGATCTTGACGAGCATAACCAAAATAAGGAATAACGTCAGTGATACGACCGGCACATGCACGACGTAGCGCATCAACCATAACCATAAGAACCATCACGTTATCGTTAGTAGGGGAACAGGATCATAGTAACATAAAAACATACGAGCCACCAACATATTCAATTAATATGCACACTGATCTCACCGTCACTAAAACGCCCAACAACAGCATCGCCTAATTCAATATATAATCGTTTTGCAACTTT
>NZ_PNDH01000162.1:0-271 GCF_005887175.1 Pseudoalteromonas sp. S1612
GCATCTTTGGCTGCAACGAAGAGTAAAGTGCTGTTAATAGAGCTCGACCCGCAAGGAAATGCGACCATTGGCTGTGGTGTCGACAAATATGGTGACGTCCCTACTATCTATGACTTGCTCAATAGAAGATAAGCGTATTGATGAAGTGCTGATTAAAGAAACATCAGGCGAATATCATCTGATTGCTGCAAACCGTGATGTGACCGCTGCAGAAGATAAGCTGATGCAATAATTTGCGCGAGAAGTACGTTGGCGTAACGCGCTTGAAAAA
>NZ_PNDH01000163.1:0-255 GCF_005887175.1 Pseudoalteromonas sp. S1612
TCCGTTGGATGCAAATCGGAACTCCGGTTTATTACATTGAAATCCAATATTAATTTATGCTTTCTTGTTCCCGAGAGAAGTTTGAAAGCCGGCGTATTATAATGAAACTGGCGATAAATGCAACAACTATTTAGACATTATTACTTTGATATAGTCGTTTAAAAAATAGCAAATTGTATTAATAGTGAACGCAATGGAATTGATGATGTCTTTATAATGTCATAGGTTGTCGATTAATCTGCAGCGGATTTTTTA
>NZ_PNDH01000017.1:0-34013 GCF_005887175.1 Pseudoalteromonas sp. S1612
GCTATCAGCTATCAGCTATCAGCTAAAAATTAAAAAACCGTGTTTGTTAAATCAAGCACGGTTTTTTATTTTATATTTAAGCTAACGACTGACTGCTTATAGCTTACTGCTCTTACTTCTTAGTTATCGTTACTTGCGGCTTATCGTAGTCACTAAAATCAATGCTGACTATGTACGACCCTTTGATTGCGGGTGTGTAACTAAAGTAGTTGTAAATAGTGCTGCAATCGGCGCGCGTTGATTGGCCAAGTGTTAGGCTTTGCCCTGATGGCTGTGAATCGCTGTAGCCACAGTTAAAGCCTTCACTAAAGTCCGCATCCGCTATTTTAAATTCGTACACTTTGCCTGGGGTCGAAAATTTAACTTGAGCTTGATAAAGCGCAGGGCCGACTTGTTTAAATTGATATTGAGGTTCTGCATCCCATAATGTGAAATCCCCTCTTAAATAAATACTGCGATCCAATTCTTGCTGCGGCAACACGTCGTTAATCGAAATTTGGCTGGTACAGGCCGTAAGTAAACCAGCCATTGCTAACGTTAAAATTCGTTTTATAGAGATCATCATTTGTATCCTTTGCATACAGTGAATACTAAAAAGCCAGCATAATGCTGGCTTTTTAAATAGCTATAAGCTGTTATTTTTGTAATACAGAAATATCTGCAATTTCTAAAAATAACCCGCTAAGCTGGCTTAAAAGCGCAAGACGGTTTTGCTTAACCGCTTCATCGTCGGCCATTACCATGACATTGTCAAAAAAGTTATCAACACTCTCACGAATGCCTGCTAATTGGCTTAATGCCTCTTGGTAGTTTCCATCGCTGTACAGTGGTGCTAAATCAGTGGCAAATTTTGCAACTTGCGAAGCCAATACTTTTTCAGCATCATCACTGAGTAAGCTCTGTTCGACATTGCCTTGGCTTGTAATGTCATTCTTAGCCAGAATATTACTTACACGCTTATTAGCCGCTGCAAGCGATTCTGCGGCGTCTAATGTACGGAAATGACTTACGGCTTTAACTCGGCGATCAAAGTCAACAGGCTTCGTTGGACGACGCGCTAGTACGGCTTGAATCACATCTACTTCAATGCCTTCGTCTTGATACCAAGCACGGAAGCGCCCTAGCATAAAGTCAAACACATCTGTTGATACATTTAGGTTAGTCAGCTTTTCACCAAACAGAGTTTGTGATTTAGCAACAAGATCTAAAATATCAAGCGGTAGCTGTTTTTCTACCATGATACGTAATGCACCAATAGCAGCACGACGAAGTGCAAATGGGTCTTTATCACCTTTTGGTGCTTGGCCTATACCAAAAATACCCACCAGCGTATCAAACTTATCGGCAATGGCGACTGCACAGCTGATCACATTAGTTGGTAAGTTGTCACCGGCAAAACGTGGCATGTATTGTTCGTTTTGTGCCACTGCGACTTCTTCTGCTTCACCATCGTGACGCGCGTAATGCATTCCCATTACACCTTGTACGTCGGTAAATTCCATTACCATTTCGGTCATTAAGTCAGTTTTACTTAATAAGCCAGCGCGAGCTGCCAGTGCTTTGTCGGCACCAAGTTGCTCTGCAATGTAACCTGCCAGTTCACTAATACGCTGTGACTTATCTTTAAGCGTACCAAGTTGTTTTTGGAACAATACGCTATCAAGAGATTCTAAACGGCTTTCTAATGTTTTCTTTTTATCTGTTTCAAAGAAGAACTGTGCATCAGCTAAACGCGGGCGCACTACTTTTTCGTTACCAGAAATAACCACACTAGGATCTTTACTTTCGATGTTAGAGACAAACAAAAACTTATTTAAAAGTTTGCCGTCTTGATCTAATAACGGGAAGTATTTCTGATCATCCTTCATGGTGTAAATAAGCGCTTCAGCAGGTACATCTAAAAATGCTTCTTCAAATGTGGCTGTTAGCGTTACTGGCCATTCTACCAATGAAGTAACTTCTTCAAGTAAGTCTTCATTCATAGCAACAACGGCATTAACTGCTTTGGCTGCGTCTTCTATTTGCGTGCGAATCTGTGCTTTACGCTGTTCGTAGTCAGCAATAACGTAAGCTGATTTAAGTACATCAAACACCTCATCAGCATGATCAATGCTAATTTTTTCAGGGTGATGAAAACGATGGCCTTGCAATTGATTGCTCACTTGCTTACCAAGAATTTCACCTTCAACCAGTTCACTACCGAATAAAATAGTCACGGTATGCACAGGGCGAATAAATTGTGTTTTATTCGCACCCCAACGCATTGGTTTAGGAATAGGTAACTTAGCGAGCGCTTTGCTTATAGCGTCGATCATTAACGTTTTGGTTTCTTGCCCTGCTACTTTAGCAATGTGCAATAACCATGCGCCCTTATCTGTTTCTAGTGTTTGCGCATCTTTTACTTCAATACCACAACCACGAGCCCAACCCATGGCTGCTTTAGTTGGGTTACCCTCAGCATCAAAAGCGGCTTTAGTTGCAGGGCCACGTTTTTCAACTTCTTTGTCTTGTTGTTTAGCTTCAAGTGCTTTTACTTGTAAACCTAAACGACGTGGCGATGCATACCAGTTCACACCTTGGTGACCTAGTTCTAGACTTTCTAATTCTGCTGTTAAGTTTGCAGCAAAGGCTTCGGCTAATTTACGAAGTGCTTTTGGTGGCAACTCTTCGGTGCCAATTTCTACTAATAAATTTTCTGCTGACATGCTTACTTATCCTTACACAGCGGGAAACCAAGTGCTTCACGTGCATCGTAATAACTTTGTGCACACGCTTTTGATAACGCACGAACGCGTAAAATATAACGTTGACGCTCGGTTACTGAAATAGCATGGCGTGCGTCTAATAAGTTAAATGCGTGCGATGCTTTCATTACTTGCTCGTAGGCTGGTAATGGTAGGCTTGCTTCAATTAGCTTTTGGCTCTCAGCTTCACATTTATCAAATTGTTCAAATAAGTCGGCTACGTTTGCATGTTCAAAGTTATAGGTTGATTGCTCAACTTCATTTTGATGGAACACATCACCGTAAGTTACGCGCCCAAATGGGCCGTCTGCCCATACTAGGTCGTAAATACTATCTACGCCTTGAATGTACATTGCTAAACGCTCTAGGCCGTAAGTAATCTCGCCCGTTACCGGTGAGCATTCTAAACCGCCCACTTGCTGGAAGTAGGTAAACTGCGTTACCTCCATGCCATTTAACCAAATTTCCCAACCTAGGCCCCACGCACCTAATGTAGGTGATTCCCAGTTATCTTCTACAAAGCGAACTTCGTCAGTTAGGGTATCAATACCTACAGCAGCTAAAGAACCTAAGTAAAGCTCTTGAATATTGTCTGGAGATGGTTTTAACACAACTTGGAATTGGTAGTAATGTTGTAAGCGGTTTGGGTTCTCACCGTAACGGCCATCGGTAGGACGACGACACGGTTGAACGTATGCGCTCGACATTGGCTCTGGGCCAATTGATTTTAAAAATGTTTGCGGGTGAAATGTCCCTGCGCCCACTTCCATGTCAAGTGGTTGAATAATGACACAGCCTTGCTGTGCCCAATAATCCTGTAAAGCCAGGATCAAACCTTGAAAGGTTTTAACGTCATATTTTTGCATATTTGGCTTTTTATTATCTGAGAAGTAGCGTGAAAATTACCCTCAGTATACCTTGTGCACACTCAGGTTTTAAGCAGTTTGTGCGTTTGAAAAAATAAAAAAGGAGCCTAAGGCTCCTTTTTTGTGATTACGATAATGTTTTATACGTCTAAGTTAACCACACGCAGTGCGTTCGTTTCAATAAACTCACGACGCGGCTCAACTTGATCGCCCATTAATGTGGCAAATAATTGATCCGCTGCAACAGCATCTTCAATTGTTACTTGCAACATACGGCGTGCGCTAGGATCCATGGTGGTTTCCCAAAGCTGATTTGGGTTCATTTCACCCAGTCCTTTATAGCGTTGAATGTAGATCCCGCGCTTAGACTCTGCGATCAACCATTCCAATGCATCCACAAAGTTATCAACAGGTTTTGTTTTCTCACCACGTTGGATATATGCACCCTCTGTGATGATATTAGCAATGTTTTTACCTGTTACAGCAATGCGTTGGTAGTCTCTTGATGTAATAAAGTCATAATGAAGTACATGTGCTTTATCCACACCATGCTGACGAATATTCACAACTGGATAATAGAGGTTACGCTCTGTATCGTGCTCAGTTCCCGCATGGAAAATAGTTGCATCTTCGTCACGTTCAATTAAGTCATCAACCAGCTCTTTAGTCCAAGCAATTACCTTAGCTTCGTCTGAAAGGTCTTCTTTTTTCAGCTCACTTTGGTAAATCAAACGGTTCATAACTGTGTTCGGATACTTACGCTTTAAGCGTTCGATAACTTTAACCGTATTTTGATAATCGTGAACAATTGACTCTAATGCTTCACCATCAACCGCTTCAGCACTATCACTAGTGTACAGAGCTGCATTGCTTAGCGCTAAAGATGTAAGGTAATCAACTAATGCTGGATCATCTTTAATATAACGCTCTTGCTTGCCTTTTTTCACTTTATAAAGTGGAGGCTGAGCAATATAAATGTACCCACGTTCAACAATTTCCGGCATTTGACGATAGAAGAACGTTAGTAGCAAGGTACGAATGTGAGAACCATCC
This sequence comes from Pseudoalteromonas sp. S1612, assembly GCF_005887175.1. Lineage (GTDB taxonomy): Bacteria > Pseudomonadota > Gammaproteobacteria > Enterobacterales > Alteromonadaceae > Pseudoalteromonas > Pseudoalteromonas undina. Next base: position 4,664 of record NZ_PNDH01000017.1, read on the forward strand.
ACGTCGGCATCGGTCATGATAATGATGCGATGATAACGTAATTTTTCAGGGTTATATTCGTCACGGCCAATACCACAACCTAGTGCAGTAATTAGCGTTGCCACTTCTTGTGAAGAAAGCATTTTATCAAAACGTGCTTTTTCTACGTTTAAGATTTTACCTTTAAGCGGAAGAATCGCTTGATTCTTACGGTTACGACCCTGCTTGGCTGAACCGCCAGCTGAGTCACCCTCCACTATATATAGTTCAGATTGGGCTGGATCTTTTTCTTGGCAATCCGCTAGTTTACCCGGTAAACCAGCTAAATCCATAGCACCTTTACGGCGGGTCATTTCACGTGCTTTACGGGCTGCTTCACGCGCGCGTGCTGCATCAATAATTTTGCCAACAACAATTTTAGCATCCATTGGGTTTTCTAATAAAAACTCAGTGAATTTTTCAGCCATGGCTTGCTCAACGGCAGACTTAACTTCACTAGATACTAGCTTGTCTTTTGTCTGTGATGAGAACTTAGGATCAGGCACTTTAACACTAACAACAGCCGTTAAGCCTTCACGAGCATCATCGCCCGTTGCGTTACTGGTTGTTTTAGCTTTTTTGTTAAAGCCTTCTTTTTCCATGTAGTTATTCAGCGTACGTGTTAGCGCAGATCTAAAACCAGCTAAGTGAGTACCACCATCACGTTGTGGAATGTTATTAGTAAAACAGTAAATGTTTTCTTGGAACGCATCATTCCACTGCATTGATACTTCTACACTAATACCGTCTTCTTCACGTTCGTGAGTAAAGTGGAATACCCCTTTGTGTACAGGCGTTTTATTACGGTTTAAGTATTCAACGAACGCTCTAATACCACCTTCGTATTTAAAATGGTCACTCTTATTTTCTTCGCGCTCATCATTTAAAATGATGCTCACACCTGAGTTCAAAAACGATAACTCGCGTAAACGCTTAGCTAAAATATCGTAATGGAAATCTAGGTTAGTAAACGTTTCTGCACTTGGCCAAAAACGTAACTCAGTACCGGTTGTTTCAGAATCACCAATAGCTGCAAGTGGTGCATCTGGAACACCCATAGTGTAAAACTGCTCGTAAAGTTTACCTTCACGACGAATAGTTAGTTTTAACTTTTCTGATAATGCATTTACTACCGATACACCAACACCGTGTAAGCCACCTGATACTTTATAAGAGTTATCATCAAACTTACCACCAGCGTGTAATACCGTCATAATAACTTCAGCTGCAGATACACCTTCTTCTTCATGTATAGAAGTAGGAATACCACGGCCGTTATCTCTTACAGATACCGAACCGTCTAAGTGAATTGTGACAAATATATCATCACAGTGACCGGCTAAGGCCTCATCGATAGAGTTATCAACGACCTCAAACACCATGTGGTGTAAGCCCGTACCATCATCGGTGTCCCCTATATACATACCAGGACGCTTTCTTACTGCATCTAATCCTTTAAGTACTTTAATACTCGACGAATCATAATTCTCAGACATGGTTAATCCCACTTATCTTGTTATTAGGTTGCCATGTTTCACGTGGAACATTTTTAGTTCTCGTTTCATGGGTTCCACCACAGCAGAAATACTTTCAGATAAAATTGAAGAAATAAATATTTGAGAACTGCAATGAGTCAATAACTGACCCACTTTCTCTTTTGTATCTTCGCTTAGCTCTGAAGGTAAATCATCTATTAGCAATATAGATTGCTTATCTGTCTCTGACTCAATCAAACTATTTTGCGTTACTTTTAACGCATACAACAATAGCTTTAACTGCCCGCGTGAGAATACATTCTCAACACTGCTGCCAGCGACACTAAAACTAAAATCAGCCTTATGAGGGCCTTTACTAGTAAAGCCTTGGCGAGCATCTCGCTCAAAGCTTTGCTCTAACGCATCAGAAAGAGATTCGGTCTCTTTCCAGCCTGCATTAAAGCTAATTTCTAGATCACGTATTAGCGTTAATTCTGCACACATTTTATCAAAAAACTGCTGCTTAAACCTAGTTATATACGCGATTCTTAATTTATTTATTTGTTCAGCCAGTCTAACAAATTCTTTGTCCCAAAACTTGATTTGGTCAAAATAATTCTTAGGCTTAGATTTCAACAATGCATTGCGCTGTTTTAGCACTTTATTAAACGATTGCCATAAGAAAAAAAACTCATGTTCCACGTGGAACAAACCTAAGTCTAAAAATTTTCTGCGCTCTTTAGGGCCACCAAAAAATAATGAATAGCTTTCTGGTGTAATAACTTGCACTGGCATAAGTTGAGCAAGTTCAGATACTTTTCGACTCGCCTTACCCTGTATTTTTAAATTGGTTTCACCCGTTTGGGTTTTACTTATCCCTATTGGAATAGATAAATCGTGTAACGCTTTGCGGCCATGAATAACAAACTGATCTTGTTGATGAGCGATGATGCTTTTATGTTTAGAGGTTCGGAAAGATTTGCCGTGAGAAAGGTAATAAATAGCCTCTAAAAGGCTGGTTTTTCCGCTGCCGTTTTCACCATAAATTATATTAACGCCGTTAACTGGTTCTAGCGTCAGTGCCTCAATATTACGAAAATATTTGAGGCTCAAATGACTTAAGCTCATTATGTATTTATAATCTTATAAACGCATTGGCATAACAACGTACATAGCTTCTTCATCGCCGGCACCTTCTATAAGTGCACTACTGTTTGAATCGGCAAGGGTAAATAATACATCTTCGGTTTTTAATGTATTTAGTACATCTAATACATAAGAGACATTAAAGCCTATTTCTAGGTCATCACCCTCGTACATTACTTCAACCACTTCTTCAGCTTGCTCTTGCTCTGGGTTGTTGGCTGTAATTTTTAATAAACCGTTTGATAAATTTAAGCGTACACCACGAAACTTTTCGTTCGATAAAATCGACACACGCTGAAAAGCATTACGAAGCCATTCACGATTCGCGGTAATTACCTTATCGCCACCGCGCGGTAAAACACGACGGTAATCAGGGAATCGACCATCAACTAATTTACTCGTAAAGGTAAATTCAATATCAATAATACGAATGTGGTTGGCACCAAACTGAATAGTTACCAGCTCTTGATCAGCAACCATTAGACGCATAATTTCTTGTACGCCTTTGCGCGGTATAATTAATTGGCGCTGTGTATTTAACGACTGACCTAGTTGTTTTTGTGCAATAGCTAAACGATGCCCATCAGTGGCAACTGTTTTTATATCGCTGTTATCTACTTCGAACGACATGCCGTTTAAGTAATAACGCACATCTTGGTTTGCCATTGAGAAGTGTGTGCTTTCAAGTAATTTACGTAATTCTAAACGCGTTAGTTGAAACTCAACTTCACCATCCCACTGCTCTAAATTAGGAAAATCTTCAGCAGCTAAAGTGGTCAATGAAAAACGACTTTTCCCACTGGTTAAAAGTAACTGATGGTCTTGCAAGCTTAAAGTAAGATCAGAACCATCCGGTAAACTTTTACAAATATCGAGTAATTTTTTAGCCGGTAATGTGAGTTTAGTATCGGCAACATCGTCACCCACAAATACACTCGCCACTAACTCAATTTCAAGGTCTGTTCCTGTCATTGAAAGCTGGCCATTTTCTACCACGAGCAATACGTTAGATAAAATAGGTAACGTATGCTTGCGCTCAATGGCACCCGATACTTGTACCAATGGTTTTAAAAATTGTTCTCTTGATATTGTTATTTGCATAATAAAGTCAGCCCTAAGATGACAATGTTCTTATTAAGTTTTGGTAATCTTCTTTAATCTCGTGGCTTTCGTCACGTAATGATTTAACTTTGCGACACGCGTGCAGTACTGTTGTATGGTCGCGCCCACCAAAGGCATCCCCAATCTCAGGTAAGCTGTGATTAGTGAGTTCTTTAGATAGTGCCATGGCAACTTGGCGAGGCCTTGCTATAGAGCGGCTACGGCGCTTAGACAGTAAATCAGATACACGTATTCTATAGTATTCAGCAACCGTACGTTGAATGTTGTCTATGGTGACTAGTTTGTCTTGCAGCGCTAATAAATCACGCAGTGCTTCTTTTACAAAGTCGATAGAAATTGGGCGACCGGTAAAGTTTGCGTTAGCAATTACACGGTTTAATGCCCCTTCAAGCTCACGTACGTTTGAGCGTAATTTTTTAGCAATAAAAAATGCCACTTCATGCGGTAAGTTAATTTTACTTTGCTGGGCTTTTTTCATCAAAATAGCAACGCGTGTTTCAAGCTCTGGCGGCTCAATCGCGATGGTTAATCCCCAACCAAAACGAGATTTAAGGCGATCTTCAACCCCTTCAATCTCTTTAGGGTAACGGTCAGAGGTTAAAATAATTTGTTGGTTACCTTCTAATAATGCATTAAAGGTATGAAAGAATTCTTCTTGAGAACGTTCTTTATTAGCAAAGAATTGAATGTCATCAATCATTAATGCATCAACACTACGGTAATAACGCTTAAATTCTTCAATCGCATTATTTTGCAGTGCTTTAACCATGTCTTGAACGAAACGTTCTGAATGCATGTAAACAATTTTAGCATCTGGCTTATTAGCCATAATACCGTTGCCTACCGCATGTAATAAATGCGTTTTACCTAAGCCCGTACCACCGTAAATAAATACAGGGTTAAATGCAGAGCCAGGGTTGTCTGCTACCTGAGTGGCAGCCGCTTTTGCTAATTGGTTAGATTTACCCTCAACAAAACTATCAAAGGTATAGTTTTCTTTAATGTTTGATTTATAACCAGATTTAGGAGCTGGCTCTACAACCGGTTTTTGTTCTCGAGGCGGTTGTTTTGCCGTTGATTGCGTGCTTGGCGCTGATTGTGTTTCAACCACTGGTGCAGCTTGTGCATTTAATAGCGGCTTGCTACCTACATCAAAGCGTAACTCGGGTGCTTCTACACCACAAATTTCTACCAATAATTCATTTATTCTATTTAAGTACTTCTCTCTCACCCAATCAAGTACGAAACGATTAGGCGCATAAATCGTCAAGGTATCTTCGGTACTTTCTGCTTGAAGTGGTCTGACCCACATACTGAATTGCTGCGAAGGCAATTCATCTTGCAATACATATAAACAACTTTGCCAAACCGACAGATACACAGTAAAACTCCCAGAGATATAATTTTTATTCCCGCACATCAATAATGATTCAAAAATCACACCTGTATTGCGTTTAAATGGCTCAATAAGCAGCCCAAGACCGACTATTATGAATGCACTTTATCCACAAGTAAAAGATTGATTTTTGTAAAATTGTTGATATCGATGTATAAATATAATAACAGACTGATTTAAATAGCTTTTTATTTTAAAGCTTGATTAGAGATCATAACAAAACTGGCAGCAGATCGCGACCACAATTTACGATCTAATTTACTTTTCCCATGCTTTTATTCACTTTTTATACAGGGGCTGTGGAAAACTTCTTATTTATGATGTTCCTATCGGATCATGAAAATTGATCATAAATAAACATGCTTTACGCACTCTATTATGATTGACTTTTCGTCACTTCATCTATAATATCTCGCGCTCGCAATGGCACCTGTGCCAGGATCGCGACCTGCATAGGATGTTTTAACTTTAACCGATCGGATGAGATTGTTATGAAAAGAACTTTTCAACCTAGCGTTTTAAAACGCAAACGTACACACGGTTTCCGTGCTCGTATGGCAACTGTAAATGGCCGTAAAGTATTAGCTCGTCGCCGTGCTAAAGGCCGCAAAGTTCTTTCTGCTTAATTTATAAGTGGAAGACTTTAGCTTTGGCAGGGAGTTACGTCTGTTAACTCCCTCGCATTACTCTCGCATATTTAACGAACCCGCTCGGGCTGCAACTCCTTTCTTTACCTTATTAGCAAAACCAAGTGACCAGTCTAAACCTAGGTTAGGCCTTACTGTTGCTAAAAAACGTGTAAAAAAGGCATGTCAACGAAACCGTATTAAACGTCTTGCTCGCGAAAGTTTTCGTTTAAACCAACACACGCTCGATAATATTGATATTGTGTTGATGGTTAAAAGTGGCATTGATGAACAGTCTAATGAAGAATTAACCAAACAACTTACAAAGCTGTGGCGTAAGATTAATGAACGCTGCAAACCTGGTGCCCCTAAACCGCCACCATTTAAAAAACGCCCAAACAAATCAGCTAAATCGACTAAACAAACCCAATAGCAATAGAATTACAGGGTTAATTAAGGTATCTTTAGCTCACCTTTTAATCATGCGTTTAAAATCTCATAGTGAGTCTTTAAATACATGGTATCTATTCACTAAACATAACGTAGGGGCATGTACAACATGAGGTTACTTAAACCACTTGCTGCTTTACCAACACGTTGTTTAGTTTTATTTATCCGCGGTTATCAAAAGTGGATTAGCCCGCTATTAGGTCCGCATTGTCGTTTTAATCCAACATGCTCTAGTTACGCTATTCAAGCAATTAATTTGCATGGATCGGTAAAAGGGAGTTGGTTAGCTGTTAAACGCATATTAAAATGCCATCCTTTACATTCAGGCGGAGACGACCCCGTTCCTGAAAAATTAACCCGTATTAACCACCAACACGAGAAATAAGAGCTGTTATGGAATCGCAACGCACGTTTTTATTCATCGGCCTAATGCTAGTGTCGTTTTTATTATTTCAAGAGTGGAATAATGACTACAACACACCAAAAGCCGATCCTAGTGCCACAACACAAACACTAAAAGCAAATTCACCAGAATCAGATGATTATGTTCCAGCTTCATCAGACTCAGGTTTACCTGCTTCAACAACTTTAGCTAAACGCGCTGTTATAAATATTACAACAGACGTGTTTAAAGTAAAAATTGACACCAAAGGTGGTGACATTGTTGAAACAGACTTAATTGATTATAAAGAAACCAAAGGCAGTGATGTTCCTTACATGCTACTTGGTGAGTTTGATGGTAAACAATACTTTTCACAAAGTGGTTTAATTGGTTTAAATGGCCCAGATGCATCAGCGAATGGTCGTCCTACTTACCAATCAGAACAAACTTCTTATACTTTAACGGGTGATGAACTTCGTGTTCCTCTTCAGTTTACTGATAGTAACGGTGTAAGTTTCACTAAAACCTATGTATTCAAAAAGGGTCAATATGATGTTGGCTTAGAATATAAAGTTAACAACACCACTAGCTCGCCAGTACAAGTTCAGCTTTACACACAAATAAAGCGTACCGTACAAGAAAAAGGCAGCATGGTTGATCAAAACTATTTAGGGGCTGCATACGGTACTGATGAAGAACCATACGAAAAGTATAGTTTTTCAGATATGGCCGATAAAAACCTAAACATAAACACCCAAGGTGGTTATGTTGCCTTTATACAGCATTACTTTGTAAGTGCTTGGGTACCAATGCAAGATCAAGCAAATACACTTTATAGTTTAATCACTAAAAGTAACGCGGCTATTATTGGTGTTAAAGACGAAGCGGTAAATGTTCAAGCTGGTAGTGAGCAAGTACTTACTGCGACTTATTACATGGGCCCTAAAGAGTCAGATAAACTTGAAGCGATTCACACTGACTTAGACTTAACCGTTGATTACGGTTGGTTATGGTTTATTTCTCAACCTTTATTTGTGCTATTAAAATGGTTACACAGTATTTTAGGTAACTGGGGTGTAGCAATTATTGCCATCACTATTATTGTTAAATCATTAATGTACCCACTGACTAAAGCACAGTACACCTCAATGGCTAAAATGCGTGCATTACAGCCTAAGATGAAGGCGCTAAAAGAAAAGTATGGCGATGATCGTCAAAAATTCGGCCAAGCGACGATGGAAATGTACCGTAAAGAAAAAGTAAACCCTATGGGTGGCTGTTTCCCAATTTTACTGCAAATGCCAATCTTCTTAGCCTTGTTCTATGTATTCTTAGAGTCTACAGAACTTCGTCACGCTGAATTTTTACTTTGGCTAACTGACCTTTCTGCGAAAGACCCATACTACGTATTACCAATCTTATTTGGTGCGAGTATGTTTATAACGCAAAAACTACAACCTATGACGGTTACCGATCCAATGCAGCAAAAAATGATGACCTTTATGCCGGTTATCTTCTCTGTGTTCTTCTTATGGTTCCCATCTGGTTTAGTACTTTACTGGTTAGTGTCTAACCTTATCTCTATTGTCCAGATGTTAATCATCTACCGTGGCATGGAAAAGAAAGGTATTAAAGTAAGGGGCTAACTCCCCTTACCTACAAAAAAGGCGACCTAGGTCGCCTTTTTTAATATCTGAAATTTACTCACTAAGAATAGGCGAATAAAGCGACTTTGGTACACTGCGCTCACTAAAGCTCACACCCGTTATTGTCAGAGAGAAAATAGCTAAACCTATCGCCACGTAACCTGATATGCCTAACCACTCAAAAACAGTTTTTTTACGCCTTACTCTGAGCCAACTCATATATATGCCAACAGCACTAACAAAACTCATAAAACCGCCGAATAGCGCCCAAATAAGTTTAGTGCCGAGGCCCGCAAAGTTACCAAAATGCAAAGGATCGGCAGTATCTTTAATACGAGGAATAAGCGGTAAATCCTCTCCTTTTTGTACTGCTAATACTGTACCTGTCGTTGGCTGTAAATACACACGATTGGCGCGTAAGCGAAGTAAAATATCATCGTTATAGCCACGTACTTCAATAGGTTGATTCTTTTTATTACCATAACGTATATAGCGAATATCAAGCGTCGGAAATGCCTGCTGCGCAGCGTTATAAGCCTGAGTTAAGCTTATTGGTGTTGCATTAACAGTGGGTATTTGTTTTTTAAATTCACTAACAGCGACTGGTGGTGCAATATAATGCTTTATTTTCGCTGTTTGCAAACCATGTTCAATAAGGTACCACAGACCTGTTGTGGCTATGATAGCCATAAACCACATAATCCATAACCCAAGAAACTTATGCCAATCAGACCAGCCATTACGTTTATCTAAAACTAGCTGGGCAGGCTTTTTAAAAAAGCCCTGCCACCAGCGACGATACACATAAAAACTCGAAACCAGCAGAATAACCAATAAAATACTTAAGCTTGTAACAATTAGCTTACCTATCCAGCCCATGGATAAATACATGTGCCAGTTACGTAAAAACCGTGAAGCACGTGCCCATTCCCCCTCACCTAACACATGCCCTGTGGCTGCATCTAAATAAATAAACCGAAATGCGTCATCTATTTTTAGTGCAACTTCCAAAGCCAAGTATTCTTGCTTATGGCGCTGAAGATACAACACTTGTGCACCTGAATAATGCTTGTTGAGGGTATTTTCAATGGCTTGATAGTTGGTGATTGAAGAGGACGTTAACGCACGATACTTACTGTCTGTCAGGTATTCAATTTCATGACTTAGCGTCGCAAGTGTACCAGATAAACAAACAACAAAAAGCAGGACACCAACAAAGAGCCCTGCCCATGAATGCAGATTAAACCATTGTCTAGCGTTCACACGCCACCTTTAAAAGCTGTATTTAGCACTAAGATAAATACGGCGAGGTTCACCTGGGAAGTGCCCTGTACGTTCAATAAAGCCACTACTAGCATATTCTTTATCAAACAAATTTTTAACCGACAATTGCCACTGCCAATTATCTACTGTGGTTTGCCATGCCATATTATAAATAGTGTAAGGCTTAACTTGTTGACCACCTAAGCTTAGCTGTTCGTCAACATAGTCTAAACCGGCAGAAATAGAGGAAGAGAAGCGAGGAAGCTCGTAGCGTGTCCAAATGCCCACTGTATTTTGTGGGGCATTAGCAAACTTATCACTATCAGGGATTTGATTACGAATGCTTTCATTCGCTTTAGTGATACGGGTATCATTATAGGCATAGTTAGCGGTCACAACCCAGCGCTCGGTAATATCACCAACCACTTCAATTTCAAATCCTTTACTTTCTACTTCACCTACAGCCACTAGGTCGTCAACACCATCGCCAGCCACATCACCTAATAAGCTTGCTTGGAGGATATTTTCACGAACAATATTGTAAGCGGACAAATTAACTGCCAAGCTATCATCAAGCAGTTTACTTTTTAAACCAACTTCATTGATACGGCTTGTTTCTGGAGAAAATGGCCCACCCTTAGCCGTTTCTTGATCACTTGCACTTTGTGGAACAAAGCCCGTACCGTATAAAGCATAGGGGTAGAAAGTATCGTTAATGTTATAAGTTGTACCCACACGATAAGTCACATCACTATCTGAAAACTCAGTTTGATTTAACTCGTCTTTATCTTCAAAGCGATCATATCTTAACCCTGCGGTGATACTCCAATTAGTGGTAATATCGAGCTGATCTTGAACATAAGCACCAAAACGAGTGCTATTCGTTCGACCTAACCGTGGTGTTATGCTATCTAAATTATAATCATCAGCCGCTGTAAGACCATACTCAGGGTTGTGAAGATCAAGCCCAGGTACAGGCCCACCTTGACTCTGTTGCTTTGCCGTACGATAAACACTTTCAAAGCTATGCTCATACCAATCACTACCCAGTAATACTTGATGTTGCATATCAGCCAATACAAACTCCGCAACCGCATTAGCCGTTAAACTAAAACCTTCATTCTCACGAACTTGATCACGAAACTCTCGATCACTCCAATCAAGCACACCATCACCATCTGTATCATCGAGTCCTTTCGGTTCATGATAGTTTTGCACTTCTTTATTATCGAAATAACGAGCCGTAATATCCGTTCGCCAAACATCATTAATATCGTGCTTTAAAGTAGCTTGATAAACATGAGCTTCAACATTTTGAAAGTCAGTCGCTTCATTATGATTCCAGCTAATATCTGTAATAAATTGGCCATTATCATCAGCGGGGACACCGCGTAAACGTGCACCACCTAATTCTTGCTCAATAAAAGTGTATTGCGTAGTCAGCTCTGTCGCACTATTAATTAACCAAGTATAACCAAGATCAACAATGGTGTTATCGCTACTGGTATTAGTACGAAATGGATTTTCTGAATCACGATATAAACCAACACGGTACGCATGGTTATCGAGCGATTCACTTAGCGTACCAGTACTTTGTATTGCCCCACTGAAAAAGTCATCATTACCTACTTCAACTTCAATGCTGTGCTCATCAGTAAACTTTGGCTTTTTAGTTACATAATTAATAATGCCGCCAGGGTTTCCGCTACCATAAATAGCGCCCGCAGGGCCTTTTAATACGGCAACTTGTTCAATATTAAATAACTGTGGAACAGCAAAACCATTAAATGGGTCGCCTTTTACACCATCGTATAAGATCTCATCTTGGCGAAAACCACGAAACGTCACCCCGGAATAACTAAATGCGTTAACCCCTGCAATATTGCTATATAAATCGGTAATTTGACGTGCAGCCTGATCGTTAATTAACGCTTGGGGAAGAATTTGAATGGACTGCGGGATTTTCTCAATTGGGGTATTTGTGCGAGTCCCAAAACTGGATTCTGTTGGTCTGTATAAAGAAAAAGCACGGCCAACAACATCAATAGTTTCTATTTCATTTTCAATATTTTGATTTTCAGCAAGTGAAGAACCTGAAAAACTGACTAGAACAGCCAATAAAACTGGAGAATAGCGCATAAAGTTTAAGTACGTAGAAAAATAATACGCATATGCTAATGAATATAGTTATCATTTTCAATAACTGATTATTAATTAAAACTAAATAATGAAATGCTTAAAATGTATCTGCTGACGCATTTTTACATACAGCTATTCGCATGAAATAAAGCCATAGGTTACAATACAAACCAGCATTCACTTTCATATTGGCAATTTCAAACGCATGATTAATCAAGACACTATCGCAGCACAAGCAACCGCACCAGGACGTGGTGGGGTTGGTATTATTCGTGTTTCAGGCAGCCTAGCAAAGCAAGTCGCTGAGAAAATAGTAGGCAAAATACCTAAAGTTCGCTTTGCCGACTACGTGCCTTTTAATAACCTTGCAGGTCAGCAACTTGACCAAGGTATTGCAATTTACTTTGCCGGCCCACACTCATTTACCGGTGAAGACGTACTCGAACTTCAAGGCCATGGTGGCCCTGTTGTCCTTGATATGCTACTTAAAGAAATAAGTAAAATAGACGGTGTACGTTTAGCAAAGCCTGGTGAATTCTCTGAGCGTGCGTTCATGAACGACAAGCTTGATTTAACTCAAGCTGAAGCTATTGCAGATTTAATTAATGCAACCAGTGAGCAAGCGGCTAAAAGCGCCCTACAGTCACTTCAAGGCCAATTCTCTAAGCACATAGAAACCTTAGTAGAAAAAGTCATTCACTTACGTATGTATGTAGAAGCGGCTATTGATTTTCCTGATGAAGAAATCGATTTTTTATCAGACGGAAAAGTCGGCGGTGATTTAAATGCCATTATTGAGCAGCTTAATGCCGTAACCAATCAAGCCAAACAAGGCAGCATAATGCGCGAAGGTATGCGCGTCGTAATTGCTGGTCGCCCTAATGCAGGTAAATCAAGCTTACTTAATGCATTAGCAGGGCGAGAAGCGGCCATCGTAACTGAAATAGCTGGCACCACTCGTGACGTATTACGTGAGCATATACATATAGATGGTATGCCACTGCATATAATCGACACCGCAGGCTTACGAGAAAGCCCAGATAAAGTTGAGCAAATAGGTATTGAACGTGCCTGGGATGAAATAAACCAAGCCGATCGGGTATTATTTATGCTTGATGGTACCGATACAACTGATACCGATCCACATGCTATTTGGCCTGAATTTATGGCTAAATTACCCCAAGGTATGGGCGTAACCGTGATCAGGAATAAAGCCGATTTATCTGGTGATACGGTTGGTATGAATCAAGAGCAACAATATCCGGTCATCAGTTTAAGCGCTAAAAATGCTGACGGTATAGAACTAGTGCGTGAGCACTTAAAAGCCTGCATTGGTTTTGATGGTGCCACAGAAGGAGGCTTTATGGCACGCCGTCGTCACTTAGATGCACTGGAACACGCAGCCTATCACTTAGATACGGGTAAAACACAATTAGAGATGCACGTGGCCGGTGAAATCCTCGCTGAAGAACTGCGTTTAACACAGCAGTATCTTAACGAAATAACTGGTGAATTTACTTCTGATGATTTGCTTGGCAAAATTTTCAGCTCGTTCTGTATCGGTAAATAGTTGAACTAATAATTGAATCATTAAGGGCACCTAGGTGCCCTTTTTAATGCCCTACTATTTTTAATATGACTCGCCAAAATGTATTTTAATAACTCACTTTAAAAACCAAACAGGCTAAAAGATACAGCTAAATTGCACCAATATTAGCCTCCATTCATGTTTAAAAATGTGTTTAAGGCAGATGAGCTAAACCTATAATCACACCAAACAACAGATAAACTACCTACATTAATAGTAAAAAATTAAGCTTATTTCGCCCTAAAAGAGAACCTATTACATTAGCTTTCCAAGCTTGGGCATAGGTAATTATCAAACCATAAAAATAAAACGTACCTAAAAAGTAAGCTTGATCGCCCACTCCACCAGCAAAACATAGTTAATTTCTTAGTTTAAATTGATGAAGGTTATTTTTTTGCAGATCAGTTATCCACAATTGGGGTTTTATTGCCTTAAAAACTGAGTTAAAAGCGATAAAAAGTAAAAATATGCTGTGTTTAAATAAGCTAAATAGCGATTTTTAGAAAATAAAAATGGATTTGTAGTCTGATCTGCATAAATAGATCATTTTTTAAAATTATTTTCGATCCCAATTTTAAGTTATCAACATGCTTTGTATCCACACTAAGATCAACACGCCTTTATCTATAAATTTGTACTAGCTGGTGGTTAACACTCAATATAAAATCAATAACTTAGCAAACTATTAATAATGTTGGTTTTTAGTTAAGCAGAGCTTTCCCCAACCTTATCAACAACTTGATCAGAAGATTACATTTAAAGATATTTTGTTAAATCATTAATAATCAACAAGTTAAGCAAGAAATTAATACCAAGGCTTAAATTACCACAAAAATAGTTATACAAAATAACACTCTTAACTTTACTGTTATACTCACTGAGCTATCATAGGCAGCAATTAAAACTAATAGTGATCAGCCATATTCATGAGTTCAGTAAATATTATCGTTGGTAGTCAAATGGGATCCGCCGAGTACGTTGCAGAGCAGTTAAATGATGCACTTAACAACCAAGGGATTAATAGCCAACTACATGATCAACCTGAATTTAATGAAATAGATCAACAAAATACTATTTGGTTGGTTTGTACATCAACCTACGGTGCGGGTGATTACCCTGACAACCTGATTGGTTTTATCGAACAAGTATCGCAAGTGGATGATCTTTCGCATTTAAAGTATTCGGTTATTGCGCTTGGCGATACTAGTTACGACACTTATAACCTTGCAGGACGTAATGTAGATACTCTTTTAAGCCAAAAAGGCGCTGTAAAAGTAGCACAACGTTTAGAGCTTAATATTCTTGATGAAGCACTGCCCGAAGATACGGCCTTAGCTTGGTTAGACTCATGGATAGCACAGACAGGTTTAAAATAGAAAGATCAAGCGAAAAGTTATAAATAAAGTTACCCACAATTTGCTAATAATTTAATAAGTTTTGTGGATAAACACTGATTAAACTGCTTTTTTAGCCATGCTTATCCATGGGATAAGATCGAGACTTGATCGGCCTGTGTATAACAGCCAGTTTTGATCAGAGCTTATTTGCCTGAAGATCCGATCATACTAACACCTTTAGATCCGATCTAATTATATGTTTTTAATCATGATCTAAAGCTTATCAACAGAAAACCCGATCAGTAGTAGTAATAGTATTAAAAGATCTCTTTAAAAGATCCTTTATATTATTAGAGATCACTTACTTAGATCTTGAGCACTGTTTAATCATTTATCTTCTGCTAATTTCTAGGTAGAATACGCTCCCTTTTGAAGTTTACTGGTTTGATTTAAGTAGGATCCCATTAATGATTTTTCACGAAAATTTTGACGTTATCGTAGTAGGCGGTGGACATGCAGGCACTGAAGCCGCATTGGCAGCTGCCCGTATGGGGATGAATACCCTGCTGCTGACTCACAATATGGATACCCTTGGTCAAATGTCTTGTAACCCAGCAATTGGTGGCATTGGCAAAGGCCATCTGGTTAAAGAAATTGATGCCCTAGGTGGCGCAATGGCTCAAGCCATTGACAAAGGTGGGATCCAATTCCGTACACTTAATTCGTCTAAAGGCCCTGCTGTACGAGCGACGCGTGCACAAGCAGATCGTGCCTTGTACAAAGCCGCTATTCAAAACACACTTCAAAACCAAGAAAACTTAAAGATTTTTCAGCAATCATGTGATGATCTAATCGTTGAAAATGATCGTGTAACCGGTGTGGTGACACAAATGGGTTTACGTTTTAGTGCACCTAGTGTGGTACTAACTGTGGGCACATTCTTAGGCGGTCAAATTCATATCGGCCTTGAAAATTTCAAAGGTGGCCGAGCTGGCGATCCGCCTTCAATTGCCTTAGCTGATCGCTTACGTGAATTACCTTTTAGAGTAGATCGTCTAAAAACCGGTACGCCACCGCGTATTGATGCCCGGACTGTTGATTTTAGTAAAATGCAAGAACAACCAGGTGATGCACCAACACCGGTATTCTCATTTATGGGTAAACAAAGCGACCACCCACAACAAATTCCGTGTTACATCACTTACACCAATGAAAAAACACATGATGTTATTCGCAAAAACTTACATCGCTCACCTATGTACTCAGGTGTAATCGAAGGAATAGGCCCACGTTACTGTCCGTCTATTGAAGATAAAATTGTCCGTTTTGCTGATAAAGATAAACACCAGATATTTGTAGAGCCAGAAGGTTTAACGTCATACGAGTTATACCCTAACGGTATTTCAACTAGCTTACCGTTTGATGTACAGTTAGAAATTGTGCAATCGATCACCGGCTTTGAGAACGCACATATTTGTCGTCCTGGCTATGCTATTGAATATGACTTTTTTGATCCACGCGATTTAAAACAATCATTAGAAACAAAGTTTATTGATGGCTTATTTTTTGCTGGTCAAATTAATGGTACTACCGGTTACGAAGAAGCGGGTGCGCAAGGTCTGATCGCAGGTATGAATGCAGCATTACAAGTACAAGGTAAAGAGTCGTGGACACCACGTCGTGATGAAGCCTATGTTGGCGTACTGATTGACGACTTAGCAACACTGGGTACAAAAGAACCGTACCGTATGTTTACTAGCCGCGCTGAATACCGTTTGCTACTTCGTGAAGACAACGCTGATATTCGTTTAACTGAAAAAGGTCGTGAACTAGGTTTAGTTAACGATGAACGTTGGCAAGCATTCAACGAAAAAATGGAAGTGATCGCTAAAGAGAAACAGCGTATTAAAGATACCTGGATCCATAAAGATCATGCCATGGTTAATAAAGTAAACGAATTACTAAAAACCCCACTTGTGCGTGAAGCCAGCTTAGAAGAATTACTGCGTCGTCCAGAAGTGCGTTATAACGACTTGATGGCGATTGAAGGACTCGGATCTGAGTTCACTAATCAGGCCGCTCTAGAACAGGTTGAAATTCATACGAAGTACGCAGGCTACATTGCGCGTCAACAAGATGAGATCAATAAGCAGCTTCGTCATGAAGAAACAATTTTACCAAAAGAGTTTGATTATAAAACCGTCTCTGGTTTATCAAACGAAGTAGTTGCAAAGCTAATTGATGCTCGTCCAGACACTATCGGCCAAGCTTCGCGTATTTCTGGTATCACCCCAGCGGCGATTTCGCTATTATTAGTGTATCTGAAGAAGCAAGGCTTGTTACGCAAAACTGCGTAACGGTAAAGGTACATTGTGTTACAGCAACAATTAACAACTTTGTTAGCGCAAACTGATATTGCGCTAACACAAAAACAACAGCAACAACTTGTCCGCTATGTTGAATTACTCGATAAGTGGAATAAAGCCTATAACTTAACCTCGGTACGTTTGCCTCAAGAAATGATGGTTAAACATATAATGGATAGCCTAGTTGTTGCTCCTCACTTGACCGGTCATCATTATATTGATGTTGGCACAGGTCCTGGTTTACCGGGCATAGTGTTAGCTATTGCCTTACCTGAAACGCAGTTTGTATTATTAGATAGTTTAGGTAAACGTGTACGTTTTTTAATGCATGTTAAACATGAGCT
Organism: Pseudoalteromonas sp. S1612; assembly: GCF_005887175.1. Classification (GTDB taxonomy): domain Bacteria; phylum Pseudomonadota; class Gammaproteobacteria; order Enterobacterales; family Alteromonadaceae; genus Pseudoalteromonas; species Pseudoalteromonas undina. The sequence continues at coordinate 21,962 of NZ_PNDH01000017.1, forward strand.
TGGCCTTGATAATGTCACCCCGGTGCAGTCAAGAGTTGAAGAATATCAACCAAGTGTTAAATTAGATGGCGTACTAAGTCGTGCATTTGCATCGTTACAAGATATGATTGACTGGTGCTCGCACTTAATTGATCATTCAGGTAAGTTCATTGCACTTAAAGGGGTATTTCCAAGTGAGGAATTAGACTCACTCCCTACAGGTGTTAAGTTTGAGCAAAAAATTGCATTAGAAGTACCGGATTTAGATGCACAACGACATTTAATAATTCTTTCTAAAGACTAGGGATCAGAGACACTGTGGCAAAAGTCATCGCATTAGCAAATCAAAAAGGTGGAGTAGGTAAAACTACCACTGCCGTTAATCTCGCTGCATCTATGGCTGCAACGAAGCGTAAAGTGCTGTTAATAGATCTCGACCCGCAAGGCAATGCGACCATGGGCAGTGGTGTCGACAAATATGGTGACGTCCCTACTATCTATGACTTGCTCATAGAAGATAAGCCTATTGATGAAGTGATTATTAAAGAAACCTCAGGCGAATATCATATGATTGCTGCAAACGGTGATGTGACCGCTGCAGAAGTTAAGCTGATGGAATTATTTGCGCGAGAAGTACGTTTGCGTAACGCGCTTGAAAAAATACAAGATCAGTATGAGTTTATTTTTATAGACTGCCCGCCTTCTTTAAATATGTTAACCGTTAATGCCATGGCCGCTGCCGATTCTATTTTAGTACCTATGCAATGTGAATATTATGCACTGGAAGGATTAACAGCATTAATGGACACGATTACGCAACTTGCTAAGTTAGTTAACCCTAACTTACAGATTGAAGGCATACTTCGTACTATGTACGATCCGCGTAATCGACTAGCAAATGATGTATCAGAACAATTAAAACAACATTTTGGCGATAAAGTATACCGTACGGTGATCCCACGTAATGTTCGACTTGCAGAAGCCCCAAGTTTTGGTGCCCCAGCAATGTACTACGATCGAGCATCAAGTGGCGCGAAAGCTTATTTAGCTCTCGCTGGTGAAATGCTACGCAGAAAAGAAAAAACAACTCCCGTTGTCGCCTAACTTTGAGGTAAAAAAATAACATGTCTGCTAAAAAACGAGGTTTAGGCCGAGGACTCGATGCGCTTTTAAGTTCATCTAAACCTGCACCAAGCGAAGGCAAGGAACAGGACAATGCTAACGTAACCAGCGCAGTTGAAAATGCAGCGCAGCCTAGTAACAGTGAATTACAAAAACTACCGATCGAGCTTTTACACTCAGGTAAGTACCAACCTCGTAAAGACATGTCTGAAGAGGCACTCGAAGAACTCGCCAGTTCGATACGCTCACAAGGAATTATTCAACCTATCGTTGTGCGCCCTGTTGCGCATAACAGCTACGAGATTATTGCTGGTGAACGTCGTTGGCGTGCTGCGCAAATAGCTAAGCTTGAGTTTGTACCCTGTATTATTAAAGACGTACCTGATGAAGCTGCCGTTGCTATTGCTCTGATTGAAAATATTCAGCGTGAAGACTTAAACGCTATGGAAGAAGCGATTGCACTTAATCGGTTGCTTAATGAGTTTGAGTTAACGCATCAACAAGTGGCTGATGCAGTTGGTAAATCACGTACGACCGTGACTAACTTATTACGCTTAAATAATCTAAATAACGATGTAAAAATTTTGTTAGAGCATGGTGACATTGAAATGGGCCACGCACGTTGCCTGTTAGCACTTGAAGGTGAAGTGCAATCAGATGCAGCCCGTTTAGCTGTTGCAAAGGCATTGACCGTTCGCGAAACAGAAAAACTAGTACGCTCTATTTTAGAGCCAGCTCCAGCAAAAGAAGTAATAGAAAAAGACCCAGATGTTAAACAGTTAGAGCAGCAGCTTGCTGATAATCTAGGGGCAAAGGTAGAAATAAATTACAACAAAAAAGGCAAAGGGAAGTTGGTTATTTCTTACACTAATCTTGACGAGTTAGACGGTATTTTAAACCGTATCAATCAAGACTATTCCCACCATTAATTCATTGGATGTCTAAAAAGGGACATTTACAGCGATTTTGTGTTACAAAGCACCTACTCAAGTTGCAAAACTGGCAGGATTAAGTATAATTTCGCCAGTTTTCATACCCTGACAATTAGAGCGTCATAAAGGTTAATTAAAAGTGACTAATAAGTTAGCGAGCCCGTATAGGCTTGCCGCATTAAAATTAATTTGCCTTCAGGGATTTGTAGCCCTTTTAGCTGCACTAATAATTTTTATAGGTTGGGAAACCAATGCCGCACTTTCAGCTCTAGCTGGTGGCGCAGTCGCAGTACTTCCTAACTTTGTATTTGCGCTTTATGCATTCAGATATATGGGTGCAAGTCGAGCAAATCAAGCGTATGCCTCGTTAAAACGCGGCAACGGATTAAAATTTATGCTAACAATCGTTTTGTTTGCACTAATGCTAAAGCTTTATCCGGTAGTACTGCTACCTTTCTTTTGTGCTTATGTGTTGGTGTTGTTTACAGGATTGTTTACACCCGTTTTTTTTAAACATTAACTTTTGGGATATAACATGGCTGCAGAAGAAGTTACTCTATCTAGCCATATTCAGCACCACTTAACCAATGCTAAGATGTGCTCGACCGACGCCGGTCTTGCCTTCAATAAAGCATGTACGGATAGTGGCTTCTGGACATGGCATATAGATACCCTCGCATGGTCTATCGGACTAGGTCTAATATTTTTATGGATCTTCCGTAGTGCCGCAAAAAAATCAACTCTGGGTGTACCTGGAAAACTTCAATGTTTCATTGAAATGGTTGTTGAGTTCGTTGGCGACAACGTACGCGATACCTTCCACGGGAAAAGTAAGCTAATTGCACCATTAGCATTAACAATATTCGTTTGGATATTCTTAATGAACTTAATGGATTTAATCCCAGTTGACTTCCTACCTGCATTTGCTGGCTTTGTTGGCGAAACTGCATTCGGTATGGATTCACACGACGTATACATGAAAATTGTACCAACTACAGATATCAATATGACAGCTGCACTTGCGCTGGGCGTGTTCATTCTAATGATTGGTTACTCAATTAAAATCAAAGGTATCGGCGGTTTTATTAAAGAACTAACACTTCACCCGTTTAGTTCAAACAATACAGCTATGCAGATTCTTTTAATCCCATTCAACCTATTACTAGAGCTTATCGCATTGGTTTCTAAGCCGTTTTCACTGGCTCTGCGTTTGTTCGGTAACTTATATGCAGGTGAGTTAATCTTCATCCTTATAGGTGCTGTAGGTTTAATGCAACTACCGTTGCACTTTGTGTGGGCTGTATTCCATATCTTAGTAATCGTATTGCAGGCATTCGTATTCATGATGCTTACAATCGTATACCTAAGCATGGCAAGTTCAGATAATCACTAATTACTATATTTACAATTTTACTTTTACTTTTAATACAATTGAAACTTTGGAGAAATAAATGGAAGCTTTAGAATTATTAAACGGCTTAAAATACATCGCAGTAGCTTTACTTATCGGTTTCGGTGCAATCGGCACAGCAATCGGTTTTGGTAACATGGGCGGTAAATTCCTTGAAGCATGTGCACGTCAACCTGAGCTAGCACCATCGCTACAAGTTAAAATGTTTATCCTTGCTGGTCTAATCGATGCTGTAGCAATGATTGGTGTTGGTATCGCGATGGTATTGTTGTTCGTACTTTAATTTTATTTTTTGAACAGCTTACTATTTAAGGAGGAGCGGTTGTGAACTTAAACGCCACTCTTATCGGTGAATTAATTGCGTTTACGGTGTTCGTATTATTTTGTATGAAATACGTATGGCCACCACTAAACGGTGCAATTGAAGCTCGCCAGAAGAAAATCGAAGATGGTTTAGCTGCCTCTGATAGAGCCGAGAAAGACTTAGAACTAGCGCAACAGAAAGCTGCAGAACAGCTTAAAGATGCAAAGGCTCAAGCGGCTGATATCATTGATCAAGCTAAAAAGCGTGCCGTGCTAATTGTTGACGAAGAAACTATTCGTGGTCAGCAAGAGCGTGAAAAAATTATTGCTCAAGGGCACTCTGAAATTGAATCAGAGCGTAACCGTGTGACAGAAGAGCTACGTAAGCAAGTAGCAACTCTGGCAGTGGTTGGCGCAGAAAGAATTTTAGAGCGCGAAATCAATCAAGCCGCACATAGTGACATCGTTGAAAAACTTGTCGCTGAGCTGTAATTAGGAGGGTATGAGCATGTCTGAATTGACTACTATCGCTCGCCCATACGCTAAAGCGGCTTTTGAACTTGCCGTTGAAAAAGGCGCTATTGAAAGCTGGAATGACATGTTGTTCTTTGCTGGCCACGTTGCCAGCAATGAACAGGCATCTACCATTTTAGCTGGATTGCCTACTGCTACCGCACAAGCTGAGTTATTTATTAACTTATGTGGTGAGCAGCTCAACGAACAAGGTCAGAACCTAGTTAAGGTGATGGCTGAAAATGGACGTTTGATTGCACTACCTGAAGTTGCTCATTTATTTTCTGCTTTAAAAGCAGACTATGAAAAAGAAATCGATATTGATGTGATTTCGGCAACACCTCTTGCTGCAGCCCAGCAAGAATCATTGGTAGCGGCACTTGAAAAACGTTTCGCACGCAAAGTTAAGCTGAATTGTAGTGAAGACGCTACAGTAGTTGGCGGCCTTATTATTAAGGCAGGCGACACTGTAATTGACGGCTCTTTACGCGGTAAATTAAATCGCTTAGCCACAACACTACAATCGTAATTGGGAAAAAGAGCATGCAACTTAATTCCACTGAAATTTCAGATCTGATCAAACAACGTATTGAGAAGTTCGAAGTTGTAAGTGAAGCTCGTAACGAAGGTACAATTGTATCTGTTACTGACGGTATCATTCGCATCCACGGTCTAGCTGACTGTATGCAAGGTGAGATGATTGAGCTTCCTGGCAACCGTTATGCTATCGCACTAAACCTTGAGCGCGACTCAATTGGTGCAGTAGTAATGGGTCCTTACGCTGACCTTACAGAAGGCGTAAAAGTATACACAACTGGTCGTATCTTAGAAGTTCCTGTTGGTGCGGGTCTACTTGGTCGTGTTGTAAACACGCTAGGTGCTCCTATCGATGGTAAAGGCGCTTTAGATAACGACGGTTTTGAACCTGTAGAAAAAATTGCACCAGGTGTAATCGAGCGTCAATCAGTAGATGAGCCAGTACAAACTGGTTATAAATCTATCGATGCGATGATCCCAGTTGGTCGTGGTCAGCGTGAGCTTGTTATCGGTGACCGCCAAACAGGTAAAACTGCACTAGCAATCGATGCAATCATCAACCAAAAAGACACAGGCGTTAAGTGTGTGTACGTAGCGGTTGGTCAAAAAGCATCTACTATTGCTAACGTAGTACGTAAATTAGAAGAGCACGGTGCACTTGCAAATACTATCGTAGTTGTAGCATCTGCTTCTGAATCTGCGGCACTTCAGTACTTAGCACCGTTCTCGGGCTGTACTATGGGTGAATACTTCCGTGACCGTGGTGAAAACGCATTAATCGTATATGATGATTTATCTAAGCAAGCTGTTGCTTACCGTCAAATCTCATTGCTACTTAAGCGTCCACCAGGCCGTGAAGCATACCCAGGTGACGTATTCTACCTTCACTCGCGTCTTTTAGAGCGTGCATCACGTGTAAACACTGATTACGTAGAAAAGTTCACTAATGGTGAAGTGAAAGGTAAAACAGGTTCATTGACGGCATTGCCTATCATTGAAACTCAAGGCGGCGACGTTTCTGCGTTCGTACCGACAAACGTTATCTCTATCACCGATGGTCAGATCTTCTTAGAAACTGACTTATTCAACTCAGGTATCCGTCCGGCAGTAAATGCTGGTATCTCGGTATCGCGTGTTGGTGGTGCTGCACAAACTAAAATCGTTAAGAAACTAGGTGGCGGTATCCGTCTAGCCCTAGCTCAGTACCGTGAATTAGCTGCGTTCTCGCAGTTCGCGTCTGACCTTGATGATGCTACTCGTGCTCAACTTGAGCATGGTGAGCGTGTAACAGAGCTAATGAAGCAGAAACAGTACGCGCCAATGTCTGTTGCTGAAATGTCTTTGTCGTTATTCGCAGCTGAGAAAGGTTACTTGCAAGACATCGAAATCTCTAAAATCATGGATTTCGAAGCGGCATTACTTTCTTTCGCAAATAGCACATACGCAGAGCTTATGGCTCAAATCAATGAAACTGGTAACTACAACGCTGAGATCGAAGCGCAGCTTAAAGAACTTCTAGAGAAGTGCAAGTCTACGCAAACTTGGTAATTTAGTTATTAATGGTGTGCTTTAGGATATAAAGCACACCTTGATTCGGAGAGAGAGTCATGGCCAGCGGAAAAGAGATTAAAAGCAAGATCGGCAGTATTAAAAATACTCAAAAGATCACTAGCGCAATGGAAATGGTTGCTGCGTCTAAAATGAAAAAGGCGCAAGAACGAGTGGCTTCAAGCCGTCCATACGCTGAAAAATTACGTAAAGTGATTGGTCGTGTTGCTCAAGCAAATCTTGATTTTACTCACCCGTTCTTAGAAGAACGTGAAGTAAAACGAGTTGGTTATATTGTTATCTCTACTGACCGTGGTCTATGTGGCGGCTTAAACTCAAATGAGTTTAAGAAAGTTGCATTAGACATTAAAGCGTGGAAAGAGAAAGGCGTAGATGCTGATTTTGCTACTTTAGGTAGTAAAGCAGCTGGCTTCTTTCAACGTTTTGGTGGTCAAGTGCTTGCTAAAAAAGCAGGTCTTGGAGATAAGCCTTCAGTACAGGACGTAATTGGTCCGGTAAAAATAATGCTAGATGCATTTTCTGAAGGTAAAATTGACCGTTTATTCCTGGTATATAACAACTTTGTTAATACCATGAAGCAAGAGCCAATAGTAGATCAGTTACTCCCTTTGCCAAAAGCTGAAGAAGAAGTATCTACACATGCGTGGGATTACTTATATGAACCAAACCCAGAGGCTATTTTAGAGTCTTTGTTAGTACGTTTCATTGAATCTCAAGTATACCAAGGTGTAGTTGAAAACGCTGCCTCTGAACAGGCTGCCCGCATGGTTGCAATGAAAGCTGCAACTGATAATGCCGGTGACCTTATGGATGAGTTACAGCTTGTATATAACAAAGCTCGCCAAGCAGCAATCACACAAGAAATTAGTGAGATTTGTTCTGGTTCAGCAGCAGTTTAATGCTTCAGGCAAAGATTAACGAGAGGAATAGACATGAGTTTAGGTAAGGTCGTCCAAATTATCGGCGCCGTTGTGGATATCGAATTTCCACAAGACAGCGTGCCAGCCGTATATGACGCGCTAAAAGTAACAGATGGCGATTTAGCTGGTTTGACTTTAGAAGTTCAACAGCAGCTAGGTGGCGGTGTGGTACGTACTATCGCACTAGGTACTACAGACGGTTTACGTCGTGGTGCTTCAGTAGAAAACACAGGCGAAGCAATTCAAGTTCCAGTTGGTACTAAGACCCTAGGTCGTATCATGAACGTACTTGGTGAGCCAATTGATGAAGCAGGTCCAATCGGTGAAGACGAGCGTATGTCTATCCACCGTGCAGCACCTACTTACGAAGAGCAATCAAGCTCAGTTGAACTTTTAGAAACGGGTATCAAGGTAATCGACCTTGTATGTCCATTCGCTAAAGGTGGTAAAGTTGGTTTATTCGGTGGTGCCGGTGTTGGTAAAACCGTAAACATGATGGAACTTATCCGTAACATCGCAATCGAGCACAGCGGCTACTCAGTATTCGCAGGTGTTGGTGAGCGTACTCGTGAGGGTAACGATTTCTACCATGAGATGAACGATTCAAACGTACTTGATAAAGTATCGCTTGTATACGGTCAGATGAACGAGCCACCGGGTAACCGTTTACGCGTAGCGTTAACAGGTCTTACTATGGCTGAGAAGTTCCGTGATGAAGGTCGCGACGTACTTTTCTTCGTAGATAACATCTACCGTTATACACTTGCGGGTACAGAAGTATCAGCACTTCTTGGTCGTATGCCATCAGCGGTAGGTTACCAGCCTACACTTGCTGAAGAAATGGGTGTACTTCAAGAGCGTATCGCATCTACTAAGACTGGTTCAATTACTTCAATCCAAGCGGTATACGTACCTGCGGATGATTTAACGGATCCATCTCCAGCAACAACGTTTGCTCACTTAGATGCAACAGTGGTACTTTCACGTGATATCGCATCACTAGGTATCTACCCAGCGGTAGACCCTCTTGATTCATCTTCACGTCAGCTTGATCCGCAAGTAATCGGTGAAGAGCATTACGGTATAGCGCGTGGCGTTCAAACAGTTCTTCAGCGTTACAAAGAACTTAAAGACATCATCGCGATTCTAGGTATGGACGAGCTTTCTGACGAAGATAAGCAACTTGTATCTCGTGCACGTAAAATCCAGCGTTTCCTATCTCAGCCATTCTTCGTGGCAGAGGTATTTACAGGTGCGCCAGGTAAATACGTTTCACTTAAAGACACAATTGCAGGCTTCAAAGGTATCTTAAACGGTGAGTTTGATGATATGCCAGAGCAAGCGTTCTACATGGTTGGCTCTATCGAAGAAGCTCAAGAAAAAGCCAAAAGCATGTAATTAGGAGGGTAGTATGGCAGCTATGACTGTACATCTTGATGTAGTAAGTGCTGAAGAGAAATTATTTTCTGGTTTAGTAGAATCTATTCAAGTATCTGGTAGTGAAGGTGAGTTAGGTGTTAACGCCGGTCACGCCCCACTACTAACTGCCCTTAAACCTGGTATGGTACGTTTAGTTAAGCAATTTGGTGAAGAAGAACTCATCTATATTGCTGGCGGTACACTAGAAGTTCAACCGAACATAGTGACCGTACTTGCTGATACAGCTGTTCGTGGTGAAGACCTGGACGAGAAAGCTGCAGAGCAAGCTAAACGTGACGCTGAAGCCCAAATGGCAAAAGGTGCATCTGCTGAGCTTGATTACAATCAAGCCGCAATGCAACTAGCTGAAGCAATTGCTCAGCTACGCGTTATTCAGCAATTACGTAAGAAGTAAGCCTATCTGGTTTTTAAAAGCCCACTTTATGTGGGCTTTTTTGTGCCTGATGATAAATCCTGTCGCTATTTGTAAATAAATTAATCGTTATGGCTAATATCTCTTCATTATTACTTATATCTACGCAAGATCCTCGCTACAATAACCCTATTCTATTAGGTGTTACTTTGCTTAAGTTAAGATTCAGTAGTCATTGCTTAGCCTACTGAGTATTTGCACATGATGTGACTTACGTAATCTACTTTGCAGCACACTTATTCTATTAAGCTAAAACAACGGAAAAAGGAAATTGTTTTAATGGCTCTAACAACGGTTATTCTTGCAGCGGGTAAAGGTACCCGTATGCGCTCTGCTCTCCCTAAGGTACTGCATAAAGTAGCAGGTAAACCTATGGTTCAACATGTTATCGATAATGCCAATGCGCTAGGTGCAACCTCTACTAACTTAGTTTATGGTCATGGCGGCGAATTATTACAACAACAACTTGCCGATAATAACGTAAACTGGGTACTGCAAGCTGAGCAGCTAGGTACAGGCCACGCAGTGGCACAAGCAAATCCTCATATTAACGATAACGACACTGTACTGGTTTTATACGGTGACGTACCTTTAACTAAGCAATCTACACTTGAACGTTTATTAGCAGCGACACCTAAAAATGGCTTAGCAGTATTAACCGTTAATTTAGCAAACCCAAATGGTTACGGGCGTATGCTACGTGTTGATGGAAAGCTAGTGGGTATTGTTGAACAAAAAGATGCTAATGCAGAGCAGTTACTTATTAACGAAGTAAACACCGGCATTATGGCGGTTAATGGTAAGCTTTTAAAAACATGGTTAGGTAACTTGTCTAACAATAATGCTCAAGGTGAATACTACCTAACAGATATAGTTGCTATGGCGCACAGTGAAGGTGTAGAAATTACATCAGCACAGCCTGATCATCCAATGGAAGTTGAAGGTGCAAATAACCGCGTACAACTTGCAGGATTAGAGCGTGCTTACCAAGCATGGCAAGCAGAAGACTTGATGTTAAATGGAGCCACCCTTGCTGACCCTGCACGTATTGACGTACGTGGCGACGTTAAAACAGGTGAAGATGTCCTCATCGATATCAACGTTATTTTTGAAGGCAATGTAACGCTTGGTAATAACGTACAAATTGGACCTAACTGTGTACTTAAAAACTGTAGCATCGGTGACAATGTTATTATTAAAGCCAATACACTAATTGAAGATGCATCAGTTGCGGCTAAATGTACACTCGGTCCATACGCCCGCCTTCGCCCTGGTGCAGTAATGGAAGAAGACTCGCACATTGGTAACTTTGTCGAAATGAAAAAAACCCGTTTAGGCAAAGGCTCTAAAGCAAACCACTTAAGTTACTTAGGTGATGCTGAAATTGGCGAGAAAGTGAATATTGGCGCAGGCACTATTACCTGTAACTACGATGGGGTGAATAAAGCCAAAACCATTATTGGCGATAACGCCTTTATAGGGTCTAATTCGTCACTGGTTGCTCCTGTAAATATTGGTGCAACCGCTACCGTTGGCGCGGGCTCTGTTATTACCAATACCGTGGCGGATGATCAGCTAGCCGTAGCACGTGGCAAGCAACGTAATTTAGATGGTTGGAAACGCCCAGTTAAAAAATAGTAATGACTATTACTTATTAAATATTTAAAGCGAGTTTTATAACTCGCTTTTTTATTGTCTATATATCTTAATTAGATTATTCAATAACACATTAAAATATAACTCAAGGAAGTGTAACATGTCAGCTTATGCTCATTGGGCAATCGTTGAAAGACAACGCCAAAGTCAGTTAAAAAGTATCTTGTCAGGTAATAGTCTATTCATTATTTATAAGCTTTAATAAAGCACTGAGTGAAGACCCTTATGGAGTATTCGGTGCATTATTTGGGGTTCCGAGCATAAAAATATTATGAAAATATTTAAATGGGAAAAAGCAAGTAAGAGTGGCAGAAACCTCGCTTTTAAAGAATTATGTATAAATTTGTTAGGGTCTATCGTAATTTGCATTCTTTGCTTTGCTCTAATTTATACCGTCATCTCAGAAATTAGTTTACTGGAAGCTGTTGGGTCTAGTTCTTTTTTTAAAGAAAAAAGTGGAAAGGTTCTTTTACTTTTTTTCCTTTTCCCTTTTTCTTTATTTTTTTTAGCTTCTATTCAGAAGTTATTAAATTATAAATCTGAATACTTAATGACAGGCTTTGTTAAAGGGTTGTTTATTGCATTACCTTTATTTCTTTTGCTAGTAATCCCTTTCAACTTGTATATAGAGTCATATATAAAAAGCAATGGCTATACTTATTGTAATTGGTATACCAGTCCATCATTCAGAGGTCCCGATGTTTGGTTAAAAAATGACGAGTTATGCTTACAAGATGGTTCTGTAATCACTAGTGATATTTATGATTGGTTTGAAATGCATAATGAAAAAGGAATTGAACCGACTCTAAATGAATTAGAGGCTTTTATTAAAAAGACAAGAATGGAACTTGGTAGATAAAATAAAGCAGACCTAATGATTCGGCTATATGTTCGAGATGTCTACAGCCAAAATTTTGCAATGGCTACCCACAGTCATAATTGACTCTTATCCTGGAATACGCGCTTACCTTAAAGGTACCCGTTATTTGGCTAGTAACCCTAAGCTTTTCACTATAGGGGTGGGTAAGCTCGAAGCAGCCAAAGCGATGAAAACCGGCTTCGTTGTTAGTTTAATTATTTCAGTGACATTTCATGCAATCGACCAGGTTTTAAATGACCAAAAAACATGGTATGACTTAGTTGCTGGAGTTGCTGGAGTTGCTGGAGTTGCTGGAGTTGGGGTTGCTATTGGAATTAGTTCAGGATGACTTTCAGAACGAGGTTAATGTATTGCTTGTTATGCACTAGATGAATTGTA
>NZ_PNDH01000164.1:0-264 GCF_005887175.1 Pseudoalteromonas sp. S1612
TGCGGCTCCCTATGGCAGCACAGTTTATAATAGCCTTTGTTATGGTAATTTTCTTTAAAATGAGCGAGTACGTGCACGACTAATGCTTTTAATAATGGCTCTGGCGCGAGCAGTAAATCGCTGTTTATTGCTTAATCGTGCTTGCGGGTTTTACCTTGCATACGGTACGTGTGGGTACCGAGCGCATTTGTTACCATATCAGCTTGTTATTTACACTCAGCTCGGCCGATTGGCCGGGCGGTTTTGAATTAGATCTTTTTTACG
>NZ_PNDH01000165.1:0-310 GCF_005887175.1 Pseudoalteromonas sp. S1612
CCTTTCATAACAGAGACAACTCTGCTCTATTAAAATATCGCTTCGTTAATGTACACATAATTTTTACTTTATAAATTTACGCTGCTCTAATTAATCAAATTGATCTCTAATATTATTTAAATAAGCGAGTTTATATCTAGTTAGTCGAAACGATTTTAAAATTAAATCAACTTCAGCACTGCAGAGTTAAGTTCATCAAGTAATATTTAATAGAATACTTAAAGATTCCTATCAGCTTTACAAAATTAATAATATCAGTTGCATTAAATAAGTGTTCTATTATTTCGCTAAGAAAGTAGCGTAATAAGAA
>NZ_PNDH01000166.1:0-270 GCF_005887175.1 Pseudoalteromonas sp. S1612
TAAAAAAACTTTTTGAATACTATTTTCATTTAGCAATAAAAAAACTCTTTACATCGTTGTCAAATAACCCTAAATTCGCCGCAAAATTAACCACCTTACGATAATTGCTTTATCAATCTCCCCTAAAAACAGCAATAATTTAACCTCTATTCGGAAAAATCTAATGGAGGAACTTACCGCTGATAGTAAAACAAATAACCCGCTAGCGCCGCTTATTGACTAATCCTTAATAGCTATTGCATCAGTCTTATTAATGAGCTTTCTCACATA
>NZ_PNDH01000167.1:0-284 GCF_005887175.1 Pseudoalteromonas sp. S1612
CGCTTTACGGTTTTTGATTCACCACACTCTAGTGATGACGATGACGATACTCTCAATACTACAGTCCCTTTTCAAGTAGCTTATGCAGTATCCATCCATAAGGCACAGGGCTTAGAATATAGTTCGGTGAAAATAGTAATCACAGATGCGAATGAAGATGATATATCCCATAGTATTTTCTATACAGCAATTACGAGAGCTATGGATCGTTTAAAGATATTTTTGACTCCAGAAACTCAACAAAAAGTCCTGAATAAACTTACTAGAAAAGCTAGTCATAAAGA
>NZ_PNDH01000168.1:0-208 GCF_005887175.1 Pseudoalteromonas sp. S1612
CGATGTGCTTTGGTACACAACCGGGTCAATGCACGAGGGGAGTGAGACCATAAAATACTTACTTGCTAACTGAGAGTGGGATATTGCCGAAGAGCCACAAACATACGACAGACCTAGAGAAGAACCGCAAGAGCAGTTTTGTACCATATATGGTGCATGTAAAATGTAACTATTAACAGAAGCATTTAAAGCGAATTTTATGAATACT
>NZ_PNDH01000169.1:0-236 GCF_005887175.1 Pseudoalteromonas sp. S1612
ACATCCAACCCACAAGCGGAAATCCTCCACAGGGTTGTAGCTGCCCATGATATAGCGGAGAGCTTAGTGACCAGAAGGGCAGGCGCGACATTTGGCGGCCTGTATAGAAGCCTCCAGCTAAGGTCCATCATCAAACAAGCGCAGGGGGCTCCTTTATACCTAATAGCTTGTCAGGTTCTTCAAGTTTTTGTTCTTGAACCACTACTAGGCGAAAGCGATAAATTAGGCGCTGTGGA
>NZ_PNDH01000170.1:0-436 GCF_005887175.1 Pseudoalteromonas sp. S1612
GCGATTTTAATCGGAACATCACTCTTAATTTCTTCAAATTTTACTTACTGCTATGTAATGCTAAATATAGAAAATTCGAGAACATCTAAGCATATGCTTTTTAATTAAATAAAGCAACAAATCGAACGGGCCTTCAAAGGTTTCTAATATAATTTCAAGCGCATCGGGTGGAATGTATAAATCTTCAGGTTTATCTACAACCGCTTTACCATGCAAAAAAGCCAGTGGTAGCTTTTGCTGTACTGGCTTTTCACTATTTTTTGTATCAGCTGTACTTTCGCTCACTCTTACAACTCAAACGGGCTTGTATCACCACAACCAACACGTAATATTTTAACTTCATCTTCTGATAAATCTATTACTGTAGTCGCTTGCTCTGCTAAGTAACAACCCTGAATAATTAAATCAACCTGTTTATCTAATCTCTCTAGAAGTT
>NZ_PNDH01000171.1:0-269 GCF_005887175.1 Pseudoalteromonas sp. S1612
TTTACTTAATGAACCCAGAGCAAACGTATCCATATGCTCACGACCAATACCATATTCATCAGCTGTAACAAGAGCAAAGCATCCCATTGCTTTATTGACGTACGCGACTTCTATCCAATCACTCATCATGTGATCATTAATTTCGCCATGTCCCATACCCAAACCGCCACGGGCTTTAGGAATAAAGTAAGGTGCATTGGTCAAGCTTTCAATACCACCAGCCATTGCCGATTCAATAGACCCTGCTTTAAGAACGTCATTCGCGAAAC
>NZ_PNDH01000172.1:0-325 GCF_005887175.1 Pseudoalteromonas sp. S1612
GAACGTCCTGCGACACGACTACCTACAATAGCAATTTTTTCGATGTTTTGTTCTGAGCTTTGTTCAGCGGCATTTATGCCTTGTGAATTAACTGCAAGTAAAGCAGTGAATACAGCAGCACTAACTCATGAAAGCTTCACCATGATGATATCTTCCCTAGTGATTTGTATGAGTTTAATACTCAGTAAACCATTTTGATCAACAACCGCATCGAGCTCAGTCTCAGCTAACAATGCTTTTAGCGCATCGAGTTGAGAATAAAATCCATATAATGAATTTGCCTCGTACTGTTTAGCATGCTCATACGAAAAAACCACAGTTTGTT
>NZ_PNDH01000173.1:0-436 GCF_005887175.1 Pseudoalteromonas sp. S1612
AATAATCGTCATCTGTACGATGATACGTACTGATGAAGGGATATGGTTACGAATAGTCGAGATAATAAGGCTAGAGAATGCAGTTACCAAGGGCAATGCAATTCACATCATTAATGCATTTTTTAAGCTAGACGTTCCCGCTAGCGCAGAACAAATCCCAAGTACTTGTAATGCGTTTGGGTTGTTAGCGAAAACTGGACCAAATAGGACAGCCTTCATATCTTTAGTATCAGCCATTAGTTCAATGCTCCTTTACGAACATTCGCAAGGAAAGGGCCAAAGCCATTTTCGCAAGTACAAAAATCAACTGCATGGTCAACACCATTAGACGTTAATGTAGCACCTGAAAGACAATCGATCTTATGCTCATCACCGGCTGCACTCCCTGTAACGATTTGGATTGGTAACTCTTTACCTTCCCACGTGGCAGTCCCAT
>NZ_PNDH01000018.1:0-24308 GCF_005887175.1 Pseudoalteromonas sp. S1612
GGCTTCGGGCTTCGGGCTTTGCAGAAAAGCATAAGCCTTTGCATTTGCAAAGGCTTTTTTATTTAGATTACTTCTTTACCCTCGGGTTTAGAACTAAGTTACGGCTAGTAAGCTCACTGCGAGCGTCGACTTAAAATTTAAACTTATCGCTTTTTTAAACGCAAAAAAAACCCCAGCAAAAGCTGGGGTTTCTTATAAAACAGACTTAATTAAAAATTAAGCTTGTTTTGGACGTTCAACAACATCTACCAAAGTCCAAGATTTGTTCTTAGAGATTGGAGCGCATTCACGGATAGTGACAGTGTCACCCGCTTTTGCAGTGTTATTTTCGTCATGTACGTGTAACTTAGTCGTACGTTTGATGAATTTCCCATAGATTGGGTGCTTCACGTAACGTGCGATAGCAACAGTGAAAGATTTTTCCATCTTGTCGCTGATTACACGGCCTTGAAGAGTACGAATTTTATCGCTCATTATTGACCTGCCTTCTGGTTAATAATTGTTTTTACACGCGCGATATCGCGACGTACTGTTCTTAGCGTGTGTGTCTGAGCTAGCTGACCAGTGCTTGCTTGCATGCGCAGGTTAAACTGCTCACGAAGAAGACCTAGAAGTTCAGCATTAAGCTCTTCTACGCTTTTATCTTTTAGTTCGTTTGCTTTCATCACATTACCGTCCGAGTTACGAAAGTTGTTTTGAATGGCAGCTTACGAGCAGCAAGGTTAAACGCTTCACGAGCAAGCTCTTCTGAAACACCTTCCATTTCGTAAAGTACTTTACCAGGCTGAATTTCAGCAACCCAATATTCAACAGAACCTTTACCTTTACCCATACGAACTTCAAGAGGCTTTTCTGTGATCGGCTTGTCAGGGAAGACACGGATCCAGATTTTACCTTGACGTTTCACGTGACGTGTCATAGCACGACGAGCTGCTTCGATTTGACGAGCAGTCATGCGGCCACGACCAGTAGCTTTCAAACCGAAAGTACCGAAGCTTACTTTGTTACCGTTTTGCGCTAGACCACGGTTGCGGCCTTTATGCATTTTACGGAATTTTGTACGTTTTGGCTGTAACATTACTCGCTACCTCTACTTAGCACTTTTTTTGGCTTTCTTTGGTGCGCGTTTAGCTGGCTTCTCTTGCTCTTGTACTAGTGGTAAACCACCAATAACTTCGCCTTTGAAGATCCAAACTTTAACACCAATGATACCGTAAGTGGTTAAGGCTTCAGAAGTTGCGTAGTCGATATCAGCACGAAGAGTATGTAGAGGTACACGACCTTCACGATACCATTCTGAACGTGCGATTTCTGCGCCGCCAAGACGACCGCTAACTTCAACTTTAATCCCTTTAGAACCGATGCGCATTGCATTTTGTACCGAACGCTTCATAGCGCGACGGAACATAACACGACGCTCTAGCTGAGAGGCAATGCCGTCTGCTACTAGTTGTGCATCTAGTTCTGGTTTACGTACTTCAGAAATATTAATCTGAGCAGGTACACCAGCGATTTTAGTTACCGCTTGACGTAATTTTTCTACGTCTTCGCCTTTTTTACCGATAACAACACCCGGACGAGCCGTGTGAATAGTTACTCGGATAGATTTTGCTGGACGCTCAATAACGATTTTAGACACAGAAGCCGCTTTCAATTCCTTAGTAAGGAATGTACGTACTTTGTGATCGCCAAAAAGCTGTGCAGAGAAATCTTTTGAATTCGCGTACCAGGTAGAAACCCAAGGTTTAGATATACCTAGGCGAATACCAGTAGGATGAACTTTTTGTCCCATTACTTATATCTCCTAGCTATCTGAAACCACAACAGTGATGTGGCTTGTACGCTTAAGGATGCGGTCTGCGCGTCCTTTAGCACGTGGCATAATACGTTTCATTGTTGGACCATCGTCCACAAAGATCGTTGTTACACGTAGCTCATCAATGTCAGCACCTTCGTTATGCTCTGCGTTAGCAATAGCAGACTCAAGTACTTTCTTAACTAATACAGCCGCTTTTTTCGGGCTGTACGCCAGGATTTCTAGTGCGCGATCGACAGGTAACCCGCGGATCTGATCTGCAACTAGACGTGCTTTTTGCGCCGAACCAGAGGCGAATTTATGTTTAGCTAATGCTTGCATTTATCTTCCCCTCTTAACGTTTCTTCGCTTTCTTATCCGCAGCATGGCCACGGTAAGTGCGAGTTGGTGCAAATTCACCTAGTTTGTGACCGATCATTTCGTCAGAAACGAAAACTGGTACATGCTGGCGACCATTATGGACAGCAATGGTCAATCCGATCATGTTAGGTATGATCATTGAACGACGGCTCCAAGTTTTAATTGGCTTCTTTTCACCGCTTTCCAAAGCTTTCTCTACCTTCTTCAGCAAGTGTAGGTCTATAAAAGGACCCTTCTTGAGAGAGCGTGGCATGGCTATTCCTCAATATTACTTAGTACGACGACGTACTATAAATTTATCCGTACGCTTGTTCTTACGCGTCTTAGCACCTTTAGTCGGTTTACCCCATGGAGACACAGGATGACGACCACCAGATGTACGACCTTCACCACCACCGTGTGGGTGATCAACCGGGTTCATGGCAACACCACGAACTGTCGGACGAATACCACGCCAGCGATTTGCACCTGCTTTACCAAGTGAACGAAGCATATGCTCAGCATTGCCTACTTCACCTAGCGTAGCACGACAATCAGATTCAACTTTACGAACTTCGCCTGAACGAAGACGTAATGTTACATATTGACCATCACGAGCAAGGATTTGAACGTATGCACCAGCAGAACGTGCGATTTGAGCACCTTTACCTGGTTTTAATTCTACGTTGTGAACAGTCGAACCTACAGGCATATTACGCATTGGTAATGCATTACCAGGTTTGATTGGTGCATCAACACCAGACTGGATTGCATCGCCAGCTTTTAAGCCTTTAGGTGCGATAATGTAACGACGCTCACCGTCTGCATATAATACAAGAGCGATGTTTGCGCTACGATTTGGATCATATTCTAAACGCTCAACAGTGGCTGGAATGCCATCTTTAGTACGTTTAAAATCGATTAAACGGTAATGCTGCTTATGACCACCACCGATATGACGAACCGTAATACGACCATTGTTATTACGACCACCTGATTTAGAGTTTTTCTCTAATAGTGGTGCGTAAGGTTTACCCTTATGTAAATCTGGGTTAACCACTTTAACTAGGTGACGACGACCCGCAGAAGTTGGCTTACACTTTTGAAGTGCCATAATTCTAACTCCCCTTATTACTCGGCGCCGCCGACAAAGTCCAGCTCGCTACCTTCTTTAAGAGTAACGTAAGCTTTCTTCCAGTCGCTACGACGACCGAAACGCATGCCAGTACGTTTTGTTTTACCCTTAACGTTAAGTGTGCGAACACCAGTTACTTCTACTTCAAAAAGCTTCTCAACTGCCGCTTTAATTTCAGCTTTAGTTGCATCATTTACTACTTTGAAAACAATTGTGTTGTTTTCTTCAGCAGCAATTGTGCTTTTTTCAGAGATGTGTGGAGCAAGGATCACTTTTAAAAGACGTTCTTCACGGATCATGCTAGCGCCTCCTCAAGTTGCTTAACAGCAGCAGCTGTAATTAGTACCTTATCGAAAGCAATTAAGCTTACAGGATCGATACCAGCTACATCACGTGTGTCAACCTTGTACAGGTTACGTGCCGATAAGAAAAGATTTTCATCTACTTCTTCAGTCACGATAAGAACATCTTTAAGCTCAAGTTCTTTAAGCTTAGCAACTAGTTCTTTAGTTTTTGGTGCTTCAAGACCAAAACTTTCAACAACGATTAAACGCTCTTGACGAACTAATTCAGATAAGATGCTTTTGATCGCACCGCGGTACATTTTACGGTTTACTTTTTGGCTGTGGTCTTGTGGTTTAGCTGCGAAGCTAACGCCACCTGAACGCCAAATTGGACTACGGATTGTACCAGCACGTGCACGGCCAGTACCTTTTTGAGCCCATGGTTTTTTACCACCACCGCTTACTTCAGAACGTGTCTTCTGAGCACGAGTACCTTGACGAGCACCTGCTGCGTATGCAACAACTACTTGGTGTACTAATGCTTCGTTAAACTCACGTCCAAAAGTAGCTTCAGAAACTTCAAGAGCGCCAGAAGCGTCTTTAATTGCTAATTCCATCACTAAATCTCCAGGACTTATGCTTTAACAGCTGGTTTAACGATAACGTCACCGCCGATAGCGCCAGGTACTGCACCTTTAACTAAAAGCAGGTTACGCTCAGCGTCAACGCGAACTAGTTCAAGGTTCTGAGTTGTTACTTGCTCATTACCCATTTGACCGGCCATTTTCTTACCTTTAAACACCTTACCAGGTGATTGGTTTTGACCGATTGAACCAGGAGCACGGTGAGATAGAGAGTTACCATGTGTAGCGTCTTGCATGCTGAAATTCCAGCGCTTAACACCACCTTGGAAACCTTTACCTTTAGAAGTACCGGTTACGTCAACTTTGTTGATTTCGTTGAATAATTCAACAGTAAGCTCAGCGCCTACTTCAAAATCGCCTTCACCACCATTTAGGCGGAATTCCCACAGACCGCGACCCGCTTCAACACCAGCTTTAGCGAAGTGACCCGCTGTTGCTTTGTTTACACGGCTTGCTTTTTTAGTGCCTGCGGTTACTTGAAGCGCGTTATAACCGTCTGTTGCGTCAGATTTGATCTGAGCAATGCGGTTAGGAGTCGCTTCAATAACTGTCACAGGGATAGATACACCATCTTCAGTGAAGATACGTGTCATACCCACTTTACGACCGACTAGACCTAATGCCATTTTCCTAAAACCTCTCTAATCTTCCGATTAACCCAGGCTGATTTGAACATCAACACCAGCAGCAAGGTCTAAACGCATAAGTGCGTCTACAGTCTTGTCAGTTGGTTCTACGATGTCGATCAGACGTTTATGGGTGCGGATCTCGTACTGATCACGCGCGTCTTTGTTAACGTGCGGTGATGTAAGTACAGTAAAACGTTCAAAGCGTGTAGGTAGTGGAATTGGACCACGTACTTGTGCGCCAGTGCGTTTCGCAGTTTCCACGATTTCCGCCGTTGATTGGTCAATCAAACGGTGGTCAAAAGCTTTTAGGCGAATACGAATGCGTTGATTTGACATTCTTAAACCTCAATATAAAGAGCATTTAAAGAGCATAAAAAAACGACCGAAACAATCTTAATAATTAAGATGCCGGTTGTTTGATTATATCTACGTTGAGTTCCAAATCGGAACTCCTGTTTATTAGCTTGAAATCCAAGCTTAATTTATTCTTTCTTGTTCCCGAGAGAATTTTGAAAGCCTGCGTATTATAATGATACTGGCGATAAATGCAACAACTATTTAGACATTATTACTTTGATATTGTCGTTTAAAAAATAGCTAAGTTTATTAATAGTGAACGCAATGGAAGTGATGATGTCTTTATAATGTCATAGCTTGTCGATTAATCTGCAGGGGATTTTTTAGATATTATGTTATCCTATGCGCTAATTTTGCTGTTATATACCCATATTGGTTTGGGTAACTACTCTCTTATGGTGAGTCAATGCGTATTTTAAATTATGGTTTAAATCTTATCTCTGGTGGTATTAGCCGCTTGTTTGTTAAAAGCAAAGTACTGCCTGAAAAACCTTTAGAGCAATTTGAGTTAAACCCTAAAAACCCGACATTTTATATAGTGCGTTTAAATTCACGCTTTGATTTAGCGGCACTGGCACGTGTTTGTAAACGAAATGGTTTACCAGACCCAACAGAGCAGCAAGTATTAGGTGACGAGGCGTTAGATCGCTTTATCGGCATTAAAAACCCTCCCCCGCTATTTGGTGATAAAGAAAAACCTACCAATGCATTAGCGCAAGGCAAACACATTGTTGAGCATTTATTAAATAGTGGCCAAAAAAATGTCCAGGTTGTGCCTGTGACTATTTTATGGGGCAGAGCGCCGGGTAAAGAAAAGCCAGGATTAAGCACTTTACTTTCGCACTCACTTACGCCCAGCTGGTTTAGAAAAATCTTTGTGGTACTTTTTTCAGGAAGAGATAACTTTATTCGATTTAGCCAGCCACTCGACCTATCTTTATTGGTCAATGAAAAAGCCGACGTTAATGAACTTCCTCATAAGCTGTTGCGTGTAGCTCGAGTTCACTTTAAGCGTCAAAAGCTGGCTGCTACAGGGCCTAAAATACCATCTCGTGATCAGCTATTTAGCTCACTGCTGGCATCACCAACAATAAAAAAAGCAATTCAAACCGAGGCCACTGAAAAAAACATCAGCCAAGCCCAAGCGCGACAAAACGCCTTGAAATTGCTGGATGAAATTGCCGCTAATTATAGTGATGCCACCATCCGCGTTGCGGATCGTATATTAACGTGGCTTTGGAATAAGCTTTATAATGGCATTGATATAAAGTACACCGAGCAAATTCATGACCTAACCAATAAAGGCCATGAAATAATCTACATGCCTTGTCATCGAAGTCATATGGATTACTTACTGCTAACCTACTCTATTTATCATCAAGGCCTTGTACCACCGCATATTGCAGCTGGGATCAACCTCAACTTTTTCCCTGCAGGTGGCATATTCCGCCGCAGTGGTGCATTTTTTATTCGTCGCTCATTTGCTGGTAACAAACTCTACTCAGCGGTATTTAAAGAGTACTTGAGCCAGTTATTTATAAAAGGTTATTCGGTTAAGTTTTATACCGAAGGTGGCCGCAGCAGAACCGGACGTTTACTACCCCCAAAAACCGGCATGCTCGCCATGACATTACAAGCAATGCTGCGCGGTATTGATCGCCCAGTATCTATTGTGCCTGTATACATAGGCTACGAACACGTAATGGAAATAAACACCTACTTAAAAGAGCTCGCGGGTAATGATAAAAAGGGCGAGTCGATATTAGGTATTTTTAAAGCGATTAAAAACTTAAAAAACTATGGTCGTGGTTATTTAAATTTTGGTGACCCTATTTCTATTAACCAATACCTAAATGACAACCAGCCAGACTGGCGCGAGTCAATTCATGCTACCGACGTGCAAAAGCCACAATGGTTAGGGCCGCAGGTGGCTAATCTTGCTGATCAGGTTATGGTTAAAATTAACAATGCAGCCGCACTTAACTCAGTTAACTTACTGGCGATGATTCTGCTAGTAAACGATAAGCAAGCATTGAGTAAACCTAAATTGCTAGCTCAGCTTGAGTTTTATTTGCGATTACAACGTGAAGCTAGCTACAGCAATAAAATAACCGCACCCGATGAAACGCCAGAGCAACTGCTAGAACACGCCTTAAAGTTGAATAAGTTTGATGTGATCAGTGATGAGTTTGGTGAAATTATTGCGATAAACGATAAAGAAAAAACCTTATTTAACTATTACCGTAATAACATTTTGCATATTTTTGCAGTGCCGAGTTTAGTTGCCCTGCATTTATTCAAGCAGCATCAAAGTACCGTTACTCGCTGCCATCAATTGGTAAAATCTTTTTATCCGTTATTCGCCAAAGAGTGGTATTTACAAGAGCTTGATGAAAGCTATGTAACCCGCATTTTAACTAACTTTAGCGATCAAGGCTTAATTGAGCTTGATGGTGATAACATTAAAGTGACTCAAAATAACGATAGCTTTGCCAAACTCGAAATGCTTGGTCGTGCATTAAGCTTTACTCTGCAACGTTATGCGATTGTGATTGGCTTTATTCAAACCAGCCAAGGTATTGCAAAAGCAGAACTGGAACGTGAAAGCTATGTGTTGGCACAGCGTTTGGGTACGTTACATGGTATTAAAACGCCGGAGTTTTTTGATAAGAAGGTACTTAGTAGTTTTATTTCCAATCTTCGCGAACAAAAGCTTATTAGTGAATCTGATACAGGCTTACAAGGAAGCCAAGAGCTGTGCGAGACCTACAAGCAACTGCAAACACTCTTGCCAGCACGTATTTGGCAATCAATTACTGACATTGTTCACGCTCAATGTCAGTAACATACTCTTATTATCCACTGTATTGAATTAACTCAATATAGTGGATTTTAAAGAGTTAGCGCTGGCGCATTACCCCTTCTTGAATCGTCGAGGCAACTAAATTTCCTTGGCGGTCAAAAAACTGCCCACGTACCAGCCCTCGTCCCGAACTCGCACTTGGGCTATCAATGGTATATAACATCCAATCATCCATTCTAAATGGACGATGAAACCACATAGCATGATCTATGGTCGCTACTTGCATATTCGGCTGCATAAACGATACACCATGTGGCTGCAGCGCGGTTGGTAAAAACTCAAAGTCAGACGCATACGCCAATAAGTAATTATGAATACGTTGATCGTCCGGCATATCGCCATTGGCTTTAAACCAAATATGTTTTACCGGTTCTAGGGCTTCAGGTTTAAAGGGGTTATGAAAGTTCACCGGGCGCATTTCAATCGGCATTTCACGAATAAACTTATTACGGATTGCTTCAGGAATATGCTGTGCATTTTCTTGATAAAACTCTAACGAAGAACGCAGTTCTTCAGGAGCTGGAACATCAGGCATGGTTGCCTGATGCGATAACCCTTGCTCTTCACCTTGAAACGACGCTGTCATGTAAAAAATAGGTTTACCGTACTGAATCGCACTGACACGTCGAGTGCTAAAACTTTTACCATCACGTATAGTTTCTACATCGTACACAATCGGTTTTGCAGCGTCGCCTGGACGTAAAAAATAAGAATGTAAGGAATGAACAATACGCCCCGCAGGCAGTGTTTCTTTAGCTGCTGAAAGCGCTTGCCCCATAACTTGACCGCCAAACACCGCTCTAAAACCTAAATCTTGGCTTTGTCCTCGATATAAACCTTGCTCAATTTCTTCAAGTGACAACAGCGACAATAAATCATCTAATACTTGGCTCATTATTTCTTCCTCAATCCCCTAATTTATAAATGATACTATACAATAGTTAAAAAATACTAACTCACTGATTGAGGAAATTTAATATGGCATTTTGGCTTTTTAAAACCGAACCCGACGCCTTTTCAATTGATGACTTAAAGCAAGCGCCAGAGCAAACAACGCTATGGGAAGGTGTACGCAACTACCAAGCGCGTAACTTTATTCGCGATGATGTAAAGCAGGGCGACTTAGTGATGATTTATCATTCTAGCTGCAAACAGGTTGGCGTTGCAGGACTTGGTGTGGTTACTAAGGCTGCTTACCCTGATCCAACGCAATTTGATTTAAGTAGCGACTATTACGATGCTAAGGCAACCACTGAAAACCCTCGCTGGTTTGTGGTAGAAATAACCTATCAGGCGCATTTGAGTAGTTTAGTCAGCCTGCAAGCGATCAAAGCAAATACAGCTATAACTGATATAGCACTTAAAAAAGGCGGGCGTTTATCGGTCATGCCAGTGACCGAAAATGATTGGCATGAAATTTTAAATATGGCGAAATAAGCCACTAAAATAACTACATTTTCTTCATTAAAATAGTACTCCACCAGCGCAGCATGTCACCGCTCGATTTTCTTATGGGGCCAAATTTGTTATGATCTGCGGCTTGCGTTTACTGGAGGAAAAATGAAATTACTGTATTGGTTAGATGAATGGTTAACTCTCAGCGATGATGAGAGGCAAGCAAAACTACCAACCTCTGGTGGAGATTTACTCGGTGATGTGTATGTAAAATATCACTTTGTTGACCTCACTAAACCCCTACTTTTTACTTTTTCTCCTGCGGGCACCGATATACAAGAACGCGATCTAAATGAAGACTTTGCCCCTTGGGGCTATCATTTAGCGCAAAAGCAAGATGTTAATATTATTGCGTTTCAGCATTTGGGTAAAAGCAATTGGTTTCGTAACCGCAATTTAATCTTTTTTATTGAGCAGCTATCAACTTTACTCTCTCCTTTTAAAACTAAGTTAGGCTATGGGCTCAGTCGTGGCGGCTTTGCTGTGGGTGCATTTGCTAAGTTACTCAAGCTCGATAAAGTACTGCTTTTCCATCCTGTTAGCACCAAAAACAAACTTATCGCCCCTTGGGATGACCGCTCAAGTACTGAAATTGCTCAGCAATATGACTGGCAAGGTGACTACCATGACTTAGACTTAGGGGATGCCAAGGGTTACATTATTTACGACCCAACCAATCGTATTGACCGCCAACATGCTAAACGCTATAAACAGCTCACTCACTTACGCGTGTTTGGTATGGGTCACGGCACTCACGCCACCTATTTAAATAAGTTTGGCTTTTATAAACAAGTAGCGGTTGATTTTATTCGTGATCAGCAAATCGACATCGCGCAATTTAGGCTGCAAACAAAAACACTGCGTTTAAAAGAGGATTATTATAAAAAACTTAATAAAGCCAACGCTAAATCGGCACATCGCCAAGCGTTATTAAGTACGGCTCACACTATTTTAATCGACGAAAAAGCAGCGCACGTTAAAGAGCATCAAGCGAAAATTGATATTCAACCTTTAATAGAGGTAGCTATTAAGCATCAAGACGAAAGCCCAAATGATGCCATTAAGCTATTAGAAGTTGCTCAACAACTCGTGCCTGACGACCCACTTGTTGAGCATAAACTGAGACAATTAGAATAAGTAACAAAAGGTACTCATTCTTTACTTTTTCTTGGCGTGCCCTTGCTTGGGCACAATCGAAAAGTAAAGAATCAGCGCTATCCACGAAAAGAAGATAGCGCCAACTAGCCAGCCATTTTTTTCATGGCCTTGGCTACGCTTACTGTTAAGAATTATCATGATAGGAAAAATGTAAGCGCATAAAACAATAATTAAAAAAGCAACTTCAGTCATTATTTTTCCAAGCTAAGCCAATCAACTTCACCACTTAACACCCGCTCTTGCGCGATGTAATGCAGAATATCACCCGCATTTACTGCATAATCTAGAGGTGGATTTAAATCCATATTCTTTGCACTTAAATTATGAGCTACACCTAACAATATTGCATCATGATCGTACTTAAAATGATGAAATAATTTACCAAATTCCATGGTTTTTATATCACTGGGTATTTGTAGGCTAAATTGCGTATCACCATGCAAAGTAGATAACAACTCTTCTTGAACTCGACTTGAGCCTGGATCTTGCATTGAACGCACCAAAATCTCTGCTGACTTAGTGCTACTACACTCTACATTGTGGCAATGCTCTAATAACATTTCCACTTTCGTTTCATCAAAAAAGTGTGCGCTAATGTGACAATCTTCTTTGACTAAACGGCTAATACGCAGTGCGGTAGTAAATGTTTGGTCGTCATCTTGGCCATCAATAATCACTTTATCGGCATGGCGAATGGCAACGCGTTCTAATTCATCCAAATCGGTAAAACTAGTCAAACGAGCAAAATCAACATTCTCATTACTTAAAAATGGATGCTCTATTTGTTCAGTAACCGCCAATAAAATACGGCGGTCTGTACGTTTAGTATCAGCCAAAATATAGTCGATCATTTTTTTTGTTCGAGCATTATGCCAACCAAAAATAATAATGTGATTACTACTGTGAGCAAAGTTTTTATCACCAGTCATAGCGCGCCTAATTAAGTAAGTTACTGTTTGCCCTGTTTTACCTAACAAGACACCAAATAAAGCCAAACCAAAGGGTATTTGTATTAATGCGACAATCCAACGGCCCAAGTCAGATGATGGACTTAAGTCTCCATACCCTACCGTTGAAGTGGTTACCGTGTAGTAGTAAAAAAAGGTCCCTGGCGAAAGTAGTGCTTGCTCATTAGCCATAAATAATAAGCACCAAGTAAGTAGCATGTGTAAAGACGTTGCTATTACAACAGACTGCCAACTAACCTGATCAATGTGACTGCGCAACAGCACAACAATACGTTTAAAAATATGATGCATAATTTTTTGTTAATCGATTGATTATTTGAATCATTTGGTAACACGATACTGCACATCATAACACTTAAGCAACGTTTTACTGTAATCGAAATATTCACGGTTCGTTATGAATAAAAATAAGAGTAAACTATAGTTATTAAGTTATGAGGAAAGAATGGATCTATTATGTCAGGTGTTTTAGCGTCAGTTGATCAACGTACTCAGCTTGTAGGTGAGAATCGTTTAGAATTGCTACTTTTTTATTTACATAGTCGCCATTTATTCGCACTCAATGTATTTAAAATTAAAGAAGTGGTGAAGCTTCCCCGTTTAAGCAAAATACCGCACTCTCACCCTAAGGTGACGGGTGTTGCCAATATACGAGGTGAATCTATTCCTGTGATTGATTTACGCCAAGCCATTTCTATGTCGCACAAAGAGCATGGTGAAGATTGTAATTTAGTAGTGACTGAATATAACCGTACCACCCAAGGTTTTTTAATTGGTAAAGTTGATCAAATCATGAACATGACCTGGTCTGATATTATGCCACCACCCAGCTCAGTGGGTAAAAATCATTACATTACTGCACTTACTAAAGTACAGCGCGACGACGTGGAGCACTTGGTAGAAATTATAGATGTAGAAAAAGTACTGGCTGAAATAGTTGAGTACGAGGTTAATATTTCAGATGGGGTGTTAGACCAAACTATAGTTAACGAATTCTCTGGGCGAAAAATACTACATGCTGATGACTCGCCAACAGCACGCAAGCAAGTTAGCGATACGCTATCGCAGCTTGGTATCGAAATCGTTCCTGCCAGTAATGGCTTGGAAGCACTCAATATGCTTAAAAGTTGGGCCGATGAAGACCGCGATGTTGAAAAAGAATTACTTATGGTGATTACTGATGCCGAAATGCCTTCAATGGATGGTTATCGATTAACCTATGAAATACGTAACGACAACCGCTTAAAAAACTTACATGTGGTACTTAATACCTCACTAAGTGGCAGCTTTAACCAAGCCATGGTGGAAAAGGTCGGCTGTGATGCATTTTTATCAAAATTTCAGCCTGACTTACTGGTGCAAGAAGTACAAAATCGTTTAAAACATGTGTTAGGCAACGCTTAATTATAAAACTAGCAAATATCTGCCAGGGTAAATATTTGCTAGTAACATTCTCCTCATCAGCAACCTTTAAAAAATCTGCCTTACTGAGTGGTTATTCAAAGCGGTGTTTGCTAATCCTAAGATTTCATGATTAATTAGCAAATAAGTTTTCACTAACTCGTTATTAATTATGCTCAATAAAGTTGCCAGCCCGTTTACTAAGCTCGTCGAGCGCTACTTACCCGACCCATATATATTTGTCATTATGCTCACTATTATTACCTTGGGTATTGCGAATTTAGCGACTCCTGCAACTACACTTGAGGTAATCACATCATGGGGTAGCGGGTTTTGGAACTTACTAAGCTTTGCCATGCAAATGCTGTTGGTGCTAGTAACAGGCTACATGCTCGCCAGTACCTCGTTAATAAGTAAGTTATTAACAAAATTAGCAACGCTTGCTAATACGGCTCCAAAAGCCATTATTTTAGTGACATTTATTTCGCTGTTAGCAAGCTGGCTTAATTGGGGATTTGGCTTAGTAATTGGGGCTTTATTTGCTAAAGCAATTGCCAAACAAACTCGAGTAGATTATCGGCTATTAGTAGCAAGTGCTTACTCAGGTTTTGTAGTATGGCACGGCGGATTGGCAGGTTCCGTACCACTAACCATTGCCAGCGAAGGGCATTTTTCACAGGCAACAATGGGGATTATTGGCACCGAGCAAACCTTGTTCGCAGGTTTTAACATTGCGATTCTGATTGGCTTATTTATTATTATGCCGTTAGTTAACCGTTATATGCTACCGAGTGAAAAAGACAGTGTTTATATTGACCCATCACTGCTTAAGAACACTTTAGCCGATAAAGTAACAATAACACGCCCTGCGCAACATTTAGAGCAAAGCAAACTGCTTGGCATGGGCATTAGCTTACTCGGACTTGCCTACTTAGGTTATTACTTTTTTATCGCAGGTGGCGGCTTAAATCTCAACAGCGTGATAGCGCTTTTCTTATTTTTAGCTATCACACTGCATCAGACCCCCCACAATTTACTAAATAGCCTACAACAAGCGATTCCAAGTGGCGCGGGAATTGTAATTCAGTTCCCTTTTTATGCCGGTATTATGGCGGTTATGGTCGATACAGGGTTAGCACAACAAATATCGCAGGGCTTTATTGCCATCGCTGATGCCGATAGCTTGCCATTTTACAGTTTTATTAGTGCGGGGTTAGTTAATATGTTTGTGCCCTCAGGTGGTGGACAATGGGCAGTACAAGCGCCTATTGTTATCCCTGCAGCACAAGAGCTTGGTGCAGATATGGCAAGGGTTGCTATGGCTGTAGCATGGGGAGATGCTTGGACTAATCTAATTCAACCTTTTTGGGCACTGCCCGTATTGGCTATAGCGGGCCTAAAAGCTAAAGATATTATGGGTTTTTGCGTGGTACAGCTTATTATTACTGGGGTGTTTATATCGTTGGTATTGAGCTTTTATCCGTGAGTATTTTGGTTATAAATAGGCGCGATTTTATATCGCGCTTGCTAGCTGCAAACCAAAAGAACTAAGTAAGAAAGTAAAGTTAACTGATAAGTCATTTAACCTCACCAAATAATCTCACCTAGTGCTAATAAATTACAGATCATGTGAGCGATAATGCAATACCACAAGTTACCCGATAGATGACGAATTAATCCCATCAAACAAGAAAACACAAACAGAGAAATAAAAATTTCAACTTGATCATACTGCCCATGTAACAATGTAAACACGATACTTGGGATAATAATTGCGCCAATAGCTCCCAAGGCTGTTTTTTTCAGCCTGTAGAATGCAACTCCTCGAAAAACTACTTCCTCAAATATAGGCCCAATAAATACTGCTGCTAAAAACAGCATAATTTTAGCTAAAAGCGAGTTTGTTTGTGCTTCAACTTCTAACATAAAACCTGGCAAGGCGACTTCCATAAAGCCAAAAAGCCATTGTTCCAGTAAAACGTAAGCCGCTGTTAATAGCACTGTAATGATTAAAGGAAAAAGAGCCACCTTCTCTATTGCTAAACGCCCAATAACTTCGCTTTTATTTTGCGCATCAAGAGTAGACTTTAAAAATGGCAGCGTAAGTACAGCAGTGAGGAAGGTAGATATAAAAACTAAGCCGGGATTCGAATCTAGTTGCTCTAAATGAGTAATGTCATTTAATAATAATGCCCCACCACCCGATAAAAAAATAATCAAGTATGAAGCCATTGGGAGCGCCAGTGAAAAAAAGGCCAACCAATAAAGCGTGTACAATAAAGATTCCACTGTACTTTGGTTTACTTGTTGTTTTATCGCATCATCCATAATTTTATCAGCTCACGGCTTCTTGTTATTTTTCATTCTGAGGGATAGTAACATACCAATTCCCCCATTAAGAAACAAACCAAAACTAACATCTTGCTATCGCCATACAAACCTTAAAAAATACCGTGCAAAAAATAGCATGGTGAGCAAAATTTGATCTGCCATACTGTTTTTTTTAGCTCGATAAAATTGTCATCGGTAGGCTAAGTATTGGATTTTCAGAATCTGCAAAATGCATCATCACTGCTACATGGCCTACAACTACCAGCGCATACATTACTGCTGAAAAGCCTTGTCCATATTTATCTAATGGCAGTAAATGTGAGTAATGCCGGCCGCGCCATTCAAACACAATTTCTAGCGCCCCAACAAATAAAAAGAACACTAATAACATTAAACCAAAGGTGTAACTTAGCCATAAACCAAATAGCACACCTAGTAAGCACACACTTAAACCAACCCAAGAGCGCATTGAAAAGCTAATGCTTTTTAGTACATGCCCGCCATCAAGCGGTAAAATAGGCAGTAAATTGAATAAATTAAGCAGTGCACTAAGCACCGCAACACCTGCAAATATTTCCATTTCCGTAGCGTAATAAAGCACTACACCAAGTACAGAAGTAAACAAACCAAAGGCAGGCCCCATTAGTGATATAACCACATCTTGCCAGCGCGTAGTTATTTTATCGTCGCTAACGGCTAACCCGCCTACAAAAGGAATTAAATAAATGCCTTTGGTTTTAATGCCAAAATACTTCATAGCTCGTACGTGGCCATATTCGTGTACCACCAGGCAAGCAATCAGCATTAACGCAAATTCAATGGTAAACAGCCACGCATAACCCGCTACCGATGCACTGGCAAGCGCCACTTTAACAACTTTAGCACTTTTAAATAATTTAAAGCCAAGCGCCGCGAGCCCTAAAAACCCTTTTTTAGGTTCGCCTTGTGCTGCTGCAGGTAAAGCTAACTGAGTTGCAAACTGATTATTTACATATAGCGCCAAGCTTTGCTGGCTTACTTCGCTGCTATCAATACCAATTAACTGCTCATCAAGCATAAACTCGACATAATTTTCACGTGGGTTTTCAAATGCAATCGCTTGCTGATCATGAAATATTTTTACAACTTGCTGCTCTGCTATCATCAGCGTAAACGGTTGCTCTGCCAGAGAGAGTTCGACTTTTATCATTATTCTAACCATTATAAATTATGCCGCTAGTATACCTTTCCACCAAAAAAACACGAGTGAGCTAGCATCATTTTATTAGCAACAATTTAAGGTAAAAATGCCTGAAATACTGACAAAAACAATTCAAGCGACTATTTTTAGTATTACAGGAAGTAAGCTACAACTACCAAGGACACCAATGCGAACTCAATTGCCAAACATACTCGTTGTTGATGACTCAAAAGCCATTTTAATTGTTATGAAAGCGATTTTTAATGAGCTCGAAATGCCAGAAGTCACCACTTGCTTAAGCGCAGTTACAGCATTAGAGAAAGTAAAGCCTGATATAAACTTTTATGACGCCATATTTACTGATCTGAATATGCCAGAAATGGATGGTATGGAGTTAATTCGTAATTTAGGTGAAATAGGCTATTGCGGTGCGATTGTTATTATTTCTGAAATGGACCCTAAAATAATCAGCCTAGCAGCTGACCTAGCCAAGCAGCACAACGTGCATTTAATTGGTAACCTTACCAAGCCTGTGCAATTAAATCAGGTAAATACGTTACTTGCCAAAATAGCGCAGTTAAACAGCCACACACTTGTAAAAGAGCGCCCAATTACTAAAGCTAAGCTGATTAACGCATTAAAAAATAATGAAATAACACCGTATTACCAACCTAAAATAAATATAAACAATAACCAAATACAAAGTGTTGAAGTATTGGCTCGCATTGTTTCAAATAAAAACGAACGCGTTATTTTACCAAGCCGCTTTATAAGCCTTGCAGAGCAATGTGACTTAATCAATGACATTACTTTTACGCTGTTTGAAAAAGCCTGCAGTGACTTAAAACAGCTGAAAGAGCAATTGGGAGAAAGCTTAAAGTTGTCATTTAATATGTCGCCATGCCAGTTAAATGATTTGAACTGTCCTAATAAGTTATTACTGCTATTACAAAAGCACGGCGTGCTTCCCAGTGATGTGGTTGTTGAAATAACCGAACAACATGCCCTTTCAAGCTACACTCAGTTAGAAACCTTAAATAGATTCAGAATATTTGGTTTTGGTATTTCGCTGGATGACTTTGGTACTGGCTTTACTAATATTAATCAACTGAAACAACTTCCTTTCACTGAAGTTAAAATAGACCGCTCTTTTATAAGCCATATTGAAACCGATAAGTTTTCGCAAGTGGTGGTCAGCTCATTAATTAATATAACTAACCAAGAGCAGCTACAACTTGTTGCTGAGGGTGTTGAGCGCCCAGAAGAACTTGCCTACCTAAAGCACTATCAAACAGACTTAACTATACAAGGATTTTTGTTTAGCTGCCCAAAAGCAAAAGCTGAATTTATCTCATGGGCACAGCACTGGATAAAAACAGCCACTAAAACAAATAATAACTAGGGCCTGCTGACCTTTGTCTGTTGATATTTACAGACCTCCTAACGAGGTTCGTTATCGTCGGCGCTGACGATATGTTCACTATCAGCTAAACGTTTATGCCAACGTTGTTTAGCCACGGCACGCATGTTGGTAGATTGATCTCGCTCATCAACAATTTCTAAACCCATTAACGCTTCGATCATATCTTCTAGGGTTACAATGCCTTGTACATCACCGTATTCATCAATCACTAAACAAATATGGGTTCGCTTGGTGAGTAATGTTTGTAATAACGACGACACGTTTTGCGTACTCGGTACGGTATAAATAGGCTTAACCAGTTTACTAATTTTGTAGTCTGTACCTAAGCGGTGGTATGCCAACATGATATCGTTTTTATGAACAAACCCTATGATATCGTCAGCATCTTTGTCGTAAATTAGCACGCGAGAGAATGAGGAAGAGCCATGTTCACTTAAGTACTGATTTACAGTAAGGTCTTTATGAATTTTAAAAATAACCGTACGCGGAGTCATTAAATCGGTTAGTTTTGCATGTCTAAAGTGCAGTAAGTTGCGGATAATCTCTGATTCATCAGCATGAAGTGCCCCTGACTCACTGCCAATATCGGCCATCGCTTCTATTTCTTGGCGAATATAATAGGCCTCATTATGCTTTTGCCCCATCAAATTGGTTAGCTTTTGTGCAGCCCATACAAACGGCTTAAGTACTAACACCAAAATACGTAAACCATAAGTCACACTCGGTGTTAAAGCACGCCAATAATTGGCACCCAAGGTTTTTGGAATAATCTCAGATAACACCAGTACCAATAAAGTCATAATTGCAGATGCAATCCCCACTGCAGCATCTGAGAATACAACGGCGGCTTGTGCACCTACCCCTGCGGCACCAGCAGTATGGGCAACTGTATTAAGCGTTAAAATAGCCGCTAATGGCTGATCAATATTACTTTTTAGCTTTTCAAGCTGCTTCGCCAGCACTGGACGCTCTTTGCGCAGCAATGCAACATAACTAGGCGAAATGCTTAATAGCACCGCCTCCATTATTGAACACAAAAACGAAATCACAATCGCTGTAACCATGTAAATGATTAATAGTGTCACTTTTTTTCCTCTATATTGGATATATGAGCATCATAACAATACATGCTATATTTGGCCAAATACCCAATAATAATAGGCATAACAATGAATTTAAGCGCACCTTGGCATCGTTACGCAAAACGTTTTACTTACTTAGCAACCCTACTAACATTAAGTAGTCTGAGTTTAACGACCTTAGCCGCCCCACTCGATCAATCAAAAATCCAATTTATTGGTCCGCTTGCAGAAGATATGCAAGCTAAGCCATTTCAAACACCCCATAGCGATGTGATTATAAATAATCTAATTGCACAACTTAAATTAAATACAGAAAGCTTTGTTGTATTTGGTAAAAAACACAAGTGGCAACCACTTGATAAAATTAACGCGCTTACTTTAGGCGGTTTACAAGCACTTAAATTTAATTTGGAAACTAACCGATTTACACAAGGTTCCTTAAACATTAAAGGAATAGAGCAAGGTCAGGTTTTTATCAATGGTGAGAAGCAAACTGGTGAAAACCAACGCTATCAGCTTGCTTTAAATAACGGCTCACATACCGTGCTCGTCATCGCTCAACAGGTTGCTAATTGGAATGATGTTAGCTTAGAGTTTGTGCCAAAAGCAGAAACTGACGTCGTGACCCTAACGACAAATAAAACCAAGCGCTTATCGGCTAAGCAATTGTTTGACGCCCCCACGATTAGTGCCCTCTCTTTGTCGCCTGATGCCAAACATTACTTAAGTACAACCAAGCACTATAGTGATAAAACCGGCAACGACGCCATTACCACAACCGAGCTTAAAAATACTAATAACCAAACGGTATACCGATTTGAAGCAGCCCAGCCAAGTCAGTTCATTTGGAGCCCTAATAACCAATTTTTAGTTTATTTACTAAACGGTGAATTAAAGCAACTAAACCGTAAAAACTTAACAATTAAAACTTTAGCTTCTGGCCTTGAAGGCGCAAGTAATTTCAACTTTTATAACGACAGCAGTATTATATTTAGTTGGTCAAAATCGCCAGAAGAAAATAACAGCCTAACCAAGCACCATAAAGGTCTTCAAGATCGTTGGTCATATGCCCGTACGGTTAGCCAATTATATTTACTCGATACCAACAGTGGTTTAACCAAAGCCCTAACTGAAGGCGTATTGAGCCATCAACTTGAAGATGCTAACAGCAACCGTGGAAAACTATTAATAAGTCGTCCAGTAATGGCGATGCAAGCTTCAACTCATCCAGAGACTGAGTTGGTTGAACTTACATTAAAATCCAACAGCATAAAATCATTAGGTAAGTTTAAAACCTTTAATCAAGCTAAATATGCCGCAAACAATATTTATGTTGTTGCAGGCCCTGATTTTAAGAATGGTGCAGGCAGAACATTACCAAAGAACATGCTGGCTAATAATTACGATGGCCAGCTGTACTTACTAACTGATAATGCCAAAAAAGTAACGGCGTTAAGCAAACAGTTTGACCCTGCAATTGGCACATTAGAAGTACTAAGCAATGGTGATGCGCTAATCAAAGTGACAGAAAAAGATACCCAACCACTGTATTTATTTGACCTGAGTAAACAGCGCTTTAAAAAGTTAAATACAGGTTTTGATATTGTGCAGCAATTTAGCTTTTCAAATACGCGCAATGCCCAGTTATTAATTAGTGGCAGCAATGCGTCGAGCGCTCAACAACTCAAGCGCTTAGACGTAAGTAAAAACAAGGTAGAGCTCATTTGGGATTCAAACCCGATTGCATATGCCAATACGACTATTCCTGCGCTTGAAGAATTTAACTTTACCAATAAGCGTGGCGTAGAAATCTCTGGCCGTGTTTATCTGCCAAGCAATTTTGATAAAGCCAAGAAGTACCCTGCTCTTGTTTATTATTATGGTGGCACCTCACCAGTAACACGCCGGTTTACGGGCCGCTACCCTTTTAACTTATGGGCAGCAAACGGGTATGTGGTTTATGTTGTTCAACCAACCGGCGCAACGGGTTTTGGGCAAACTTTTTCAGCACAACATGTAAATGCTTGGGGCGACTATACCGCCGATGACATTATGCAAGGTACAGAGGCATTTTTAGCTAAATATGATTTTGTAGACAGTAGTAAAGTAGGTAATCTTGGTGCATCTTATGGTGGCTTTATGACTATGCTGCTTGCCACCAAAACCGATATGTTTAGCGCATCTATTGCGCATGCCGGTATTTCAAACTTAACGTCATACTGGGGTGAAGGATGGTGGGGTT
Source organism: Pseudoalteromonas sp. S1612 (assembly GCF_005887175.1). Taxonomy (GTDB): domain Bacteria; phylum Pseudomonadota; class Gammaproteobacteria; order Enterobacterales; family Alteromonadaceae; genus Pseudoalteromonas; species Pseudoalteromonas undina. The sequence continues at coordinate 21,308 of NZ_PNDH01000018.1, forward strand.
ATTTATACTCAGGCGAAGCCTCAAAAAATAGCTTTCCGTGGAATAATCCTCAACTTTACAGCCAGCATAGCCCTGTATTTCATGCCGATAAAGTAAATACACCATTACTGCTTATTCATGGTGACAGTGATACCAATGTGCCTGTGGGCGAAAGCTTAACTATGTACACAGCCCTAAAACTGCTTAATAAAGACGTTGAAATGATAGAGTACAAAGGGGCTGATCACCAAATATTTGCGCGCGATAAGCGATTTAATTGGTGGAACACCATGTTGGCTTACTTTGACAAAAAGTTAAAAAATGAACCACAATGGTGGGATTCAATGTATAAAGATTAGTAACCATAATGCGCACTTTGTCGCTCAAGTGAAAAGTGCGCATTACAAAAGTAATGTTATTAGACCAATTCGTAATATAATGTTACCGAAAAACAACGTTCTCTGTGTTATACAGGCCATCAATGATGCTAATATACAAAGCTGAAACTAAAAAAATAACAGACTATGGCAATTAATGTTTTATTGGTTGAAGATGACGAATTACTCGTAAAGCGCATCCAAAATCATTTTATAAATACCGAGTTTTCTATTGACGTTGACCCCACCGGGGCCGATGCGTTAAATGTTGTTAAAAGCCGCGTAAGTCAGCGCAATACTATTTCCTTGGCAATAATTGATATTGTGCTACCAAAACGCGACGGTTTACAACTTGCCAAAGAGCTAAATACGCTCACCGATATTGGCGTTATCTTATTATCGAGTCGTGACTCACAAGCCGATCGAATTGCAGGCCTTGCTCAAGGTGCCGATGACTATATTTGCAAGCCGGTAGATTTACTTGAGCTTGAACTAAGAATGCGCGCCCTATACAAACGAGTTGCCAATAATCACAGCGACGATGACAGTGAAGAGTTTATTGAATACGCCGATTTTAAGCTTCATCCAGATAATCGCACCCTTATTACAGCCAGTGGGATTGAATCACGACTGACTGAAGCAGAACACAAAGTGCTTATTTGTTTGATTGGTAATGCTGGTAAAGCGACTTCCCGTGAAAAAATATCAGAAGAAATTGGCCAGCCCGATTGGAGCCCCAACGATCGCACAGTAGACGTGTTAGTGGGTCGTTTACGTAAAAAGCTGAACGATGAGAAAGATCAAAAACGTATTGTCACTGTTCGCGGTAAAGGCTATATGCTTTCAATTTAAAGCCTTAGTGTTGGGTTAACTGCGATAATAAACGCTCAAATGCCCGATAATTAAGCGCTTCTTTAAGCTCATTTAAACTGATTTGTGGCGCACCTTTTAAATCACTAATAGTTCGCGCCACTTTGATTACTCTATGATAAGAGCGCGGCGATAGCGCCAGCTTTTCACTGGCTCTGGCTAAAAACTGCAGCTCTGCAGGTGGTAACTCACAGTGCAAGTTCATCTCTTTGTTATTTAACCGCGCATTTACTTTACCTTGGCGTTTAAGCTGAACTGCATAAGCTGCTTCTACTCGTGCCCTCACCTCAGCACTTGTTTCTTCTGTAGTTGTACTTTGTAGCTCCACGCTGCTCAACCTTGGTAGTTCAATTTGCAAATCAATTCTGTCAATAAACGGCCCCGATACTCGCGATAAATAGCGCATTACCTGATCGGGTGTCGCCCGTTTATCATGATGACACCCAGTTGGACTAGGGTTAAGTGCTGCAATAAGCTGAAACTGCGCTGGAAATTCCATTTGTCTGGCCGCGCGCGAAATCGTCACTGTTCCGGTTTCCATTGGCTCGCGTAGCGAGTCTAGCACTTTACGCTCAAATTCAGGGAGCTCATCTAAAAACAACACACCATTATGCGCTAACGATATTTCACCGGGTTTAGGGTTAGACGAGCCACCCACCAGCGCTACTGCAGAACAAGTGTGGTGCGGGTTACGAAACGGTCGCTGACGCCAATTGGTTAAATCAATTGAGTGGCCAATAATTGAATATAAAGCAGCAGTATCAATGGCTTCATCATCAGACATGGTTGGCATTATGGTGGCCATTCGTTGTGCAAGCATTGATTTTCCGGTTCCTGGTGGACCTAAAAACAATAAGTTATGCCCACCAGCAGCGGCAATTTCTAATACACGCTTTGCACCAGGCTGGCCCTTTACATCGCTTAAATCGAGTAAAAAATCTGGCGCTTGGGTGCAATCAGGGTAGGCAATATTGAGTGGTAAAGGTTGTTGATTGAGTAAGTCTCCCCACACCTCTTGTATAGAACTGACGGCTTTTCGCTTTACACCACTGACAAGGCTGGCCAAACTGTCATTTTCAAGAGGCAGAAAACAACAACGATTTTGCTCTTTGGCACCAAGCACTGAAGGCAAAATGGCATTTACCGCCCGTATTTCACCATTAAGTGCAAGCTCACCGTAAAATTCATACTTATGAATATCAGGGCAGACTATTTGACCCGATGCGACCAAAATACCTACCGCAATCGCAAGGTCAAATCGCCCTCCATCCTTAGGAAGATCGGCAGGTGCTAAATTAACGGTAATACGCTGATCGGGAAATCCAAATTGCGAGTTTTCTAGAGCACTACGTACTCTATCCTTGGCCTCTTTAACCGACGCCTCAGGTAAGCCGACGATATGAAAGGCGGGTAAACCATTCCCTAAATGTACTTCAACCATCACCTCGGGGGCGTTTATCCCCACCTGCGCGCGAGAAAATATACGGGCTAACGACATTCCTTATCCTAGGGTCTGCTGACCTTTCAAGGTTAAATTTGCAGCAGTCTGTTTGGTATTTAGGCAAGGCAGAGCCTATGTCGTGTGGTTACTCCCCATAAATAGGCGATAACGTAGTATTAATGCCAAACAGGCGCTGCCCGAAGGGTTCTGCCTAGGAGCGATTTACTCTTTGTTGCTCGGTTTTCACTTAGTCCACTAGGTTACAAACCTCGCGCCGCGATTAAATCGCCCCTAGTTTGAACAAACTTTAATCCGCAAAGGTCAACAGGCCCTA
>NZ_PNDH01000174.1:0-282 GCF_005887175.1 Pseudoalteromonas sp. S1612
CGTGCGGTTATTTATCAACTAAATTACTTTTGGTTAAACCCATTTTTCAAGCGGGGTGATAGGCAGTGATGTGAATTAAGTAACGATGATATTAGCCACAACGCTCCATTAATACATCACAGTGGTGCACAGCGAATTTATAAACTAACCAGCTATCCACCTGAATCGTTAAAAAATTTACATTATAAAAAGATTTACAGCTATGACATTACACTAAACTTTTTGGGGCTAAGTGCGCATATAATGCTCTCAAATAAAAATTTGAGCTTATTGAGTGTTAAT
>NZ_PNDH01000175.1:0-285 GCF_005887175.1 Pseudoalteromonas sp. S1612
ATCTCATCACATGCCTCCTTTAAGTACTGCATTAATACCGCCATTTATGTCATGTAACTGAGTCGCAGCAGCCATCATATATTCGCTAATTGGTCCGCCAAAAATAACCATTAATGGAGAGCATGCTAATAAACCTATAATTACGATTACTTGCAGTGAACGAGCATTTTTATATTCAGCACTTTCACTGCGTTTATCTTTACACTCCCAAAATAAGCTAGTGCCTGCTCGAGAAAGTGCTATTAAAATTGCAAAGCTAGTTACTAGATATACAGGCCAAAAAAA
>NZ_PNDH01000176.1:0-265 GCF_005887175.1 Pseudoalteromonas sp. S1612
CGCTCAAACGCAGCATCTCGTTACTAAAGAGTTTAAAAGTCTAGAGTAAAGCCATGTTTTTCACGGCTTTAGTACTGAATCGGTTGCACAAGGGCACAGACTACAGAGTATATTAATGTCATTAAGCGCTCACTTTAGTGTCTGCATTTTAGTATTTGATAATGACTTGCTCGACTGGGGCTTTTTTAAGTTAGCACTAAAATAAGGAGGGAGCACCCAGGGGCATAAGGTGATCATCGATACCTTACAAATAGACAAAAAGCGC
>NZ_PNDH01000177.1:0-365 GCF_005887175.1 Pseudoalteromonas sp. S1612
GGCGTTGTGGTTCTAATATTGCTTTAGATGTTGCGTCACTTGTGCACGATGCTCGCGACTACTATTTAGCGCAATACCGTAATGATTTAACAAAAGCAAAAGAACAAGAAACAAGGCCGGTAAAGTGGATACAAAGAAGCATCAACGTACAAAGCAGTAAACCATTTAAACCTGTTTTCTTAATTGAGCCTTTAGTTATGTTGGGTGATCTAGATAAAGATATAGAAGGACGGATCAGATTCTCATCAAAGGGGACTAATGGCGGGTTTATTGAAAAATATAATAAACTAAAAATAATGGATTTATCGGAAGTTCACGCTGGTGGTGCAGGTAATGCACCGATATTAGGTCAATATCTAGCAAAA
>NZ_PNDH01000178.1:0-218 GCF_005887175.1 Pseudoalteromonas sp. S1612
CCTGGCTCATGTCCCTCATAACGACGAAGCTGAGCATCTAAGGCTTCCCAAATAGAGATTGAGGGGATGAAATTATGCGATATGGGTCGCTCTCTTATATCGCAGGTCAATGCACCTAATCGAAGGCGATATCTTTGAGGAGATTGAGACTTAGCAATAAAAATTGGAGAGCAGCAGGTTTTACAAAAGAACTTACTTTTACCTAAACTACATTGGTA
>NZ_PNDH01000179.1:0-277 GCF_005887175.1 Pseudoalteromonas sp. S1612
CACATCATCGCCAATTAGCAGAGTGTTATCTTTAAGTGTTACTTGCTGTGAAACACGACCCTGTACTGAGTCCAACTGAGTCAGATGAGCTTTAACGTGGGCTGCGGGTATTTCTTTAAGAGCCACAATTTTAATTTCATTATTTTGCGATGATTCATACAGTGCCCGCAAGACATTACGCCCGATACGGCCGTAGCCAGTAATTGCTACATTAATCAGTTTTGACTCCTTTTGACTTTACTTGCTTGTCGAGCAGGCGTTAGAGTAGCTTGCCAGT
>NZ_PNDH01000180.1:0-326 GCF_005887175.1 Pseudoalteromonas sp. S1612
AAGCCATCTTGATCAAAGTTGACCACCAATATTGATTTACCTTTTAACTCTTCACTGTTACGATGTAATAGTAGGCTCGGATTGGTTAATACGCTCATAAATGGCTTTACCATACTTGATTATTTAATTAAAGGTTACTTACTACGATATATCATTAAAAACAATACGCGATTAACTAAACTCTGACCACGCTGTTCAAATTTAGTCAAAGTACGTAAATCAGGACGAGGTACATAGTCGTTGTTCTAAGATTGTTTTTTGTAACCTTGAGCAGCTTGCATTACTTATAACATATTCTCTGCATAGTTTTCCCAATCTGTATCCAT
>NZ_PNDH01000181.1:0-337 GCF_005887175.1 Pseudoalteromonas sp. S1612
GTTTCTGGCGAAGTACCCGAAATGGGTTTTAAAGGAGCCCACAGCGATGTGGTAGTGGGTGATGGTAAGCCCTTAAATGCACCACCCAAACGGGTGTACATTGCTTACAATATACCAGTCGGTATTACCTGTCCCACAGAACGAAAAATTCAAAGTAATATTGTAAAAGCGGTTAAATATCCTGACCGTATCTTTCCGATTGGTCGCTTGGATAGGCCCTCAGAGGGGTTGATTTTTTTAACCAATGATGGGGATATCGTTAATAAAATCCTTCGTGCTGGCAATAACCATGAAAAAGAATACGTGGTTAACGTAGATAAACCACTACACCGCCAGT
>NZ_PNDH01000182.1:0-232 GCF_005887175.1 Pseudoalteromonas sp. S1612
TAAAGAATAACGTTGGAGTTAGAAGAATATGTATGAATTTATTCGAATAACTATGTGGTCTTTGCAAGCACTGTCAGTAGACTAAGCAATTATAATCTTACTGTTTGTGATCCTAAAGTATATGAAAGGTTGGGTGTCTAATTTACATGCTAATGATGATCTTACCGAGAGAGATAACTTTGCAATAGGAATAAGCTTTGCCGATGGCTTAGTTGACCTTGCGATTGTATTT
>NZ_PNDH01000183.1:0-228 GCF_005887175.1 Pseudoalteromonas sp. S1612
ATCGCTTTGATGTTATACTTATCAGCACAAAAAAAACAAGATGCTGTACTGGTTTTAAAAGCCCTGCCACTAGCACAGTTGTGTGAGTTAATTGCGGTTCAGTTAGGGTGATTCGAATTTATAGTCGATCCTCTGCCAAGTTGGGTGGTGTGTTTATGGGTAGCATTGGTGCTGTGTATGAATACCTATATGTCGTTTCTGTCAAACCTTAAACCATTGCAAGCATTT